>CAZWGG010000344.1:0-6151 GCA_964633305.1 uncultured Bacteroidales bacterium | reverse complement strand
CTTGATTTTATTGACGCTGCCCGATTACGGGATGAAAATAAAGAATTGGAAAAATAACTTGTATTTCTCCACGAAAATTAACTATTTACATTGTAAGATATTGGATAAAGGTACCACTTATTAAGCCAGCAAAAATACCATGCTTTGTTGTTTTTTCCCAAAACAAAGATAAGAAAGATAAGATTGAAGTAGGTACAATGGCTGCACCCAAACCAGCCCAGGCAAATAAAACAAACCATAAAATTTCATCTTTAATTAGTAACCCTAAGATAATTGCAATCACAATTAATGAAAAAACAACTAACCGGCTTAGAAATGTTGAATACTTTTGAGATATCGTATGGTTTTTATGGATTATTTTTTCATAAATATCTCTTACATTACTTGATGCTCCCACTAATAATTGTGAATCGGCAGTTGACATTATAGCTGCAAAGACTGAAGCAAGGACTAATCCTATCCCTAGCAATCCGGCAATTGCAATTCGTGGTATGCTAAAAAAATTTAATAAATTAGTATCAATCGTATTCAATTCATTTACTATATTCATCCAGCTTCCTTTTCCGATTATTCCCACAAGGGATAATCCAATTAATGTCATAATCATGATAATAGCCTGAAAACATCGGTAAGACTGATAGTGAGGAACCTGCCTATTAGGGTATAAATAAGGGTTATGGCAGCAGTAATTAAAAGTCCTGAATATTCAGAAATACCAAAATAAGCGTGAAAAACGTGCTGCATATATCCCAATTGCCAATACTATCAAAAAGTAACTAATAAATGGAAATAATATCTTGAAATTTATAGTTACATTCTTCTTTTTGAGATTTTAGATTGACCAGGCCAAATCATCTAATGGAGTAATTGTAATTTGCAGATTAGATGGATGGGCAAAATAGGGCCAGGAAGTAACCAAAATATCGGCTCCTGACCTTGCATACTCTTTTACATTTTCAAAGGTTATACCTCCTGAAACAGCAATTTTAATATGTGGATTTATTTTAAGTAACTCATTTTTTAGAGGGTTAATAGTTGTAACCTCAAATTTATCTAAATGAATGATATCAATACCTGCATGAGCTATTTTTAATGCATCTTCACGAGTTTTTACCTCCACAGCAACAATCTTGCCGCTAACTGATTTTTTTTGTTCCTGAAGTCTTTTTTTAAGGTTCTCAAGTTTTCCTAAGAAACTATAATGATTTTTGAATACCAGTATTGATTCTGATAATCCTAATCTATGAATACTGGCGCCTCCGGCTTGAACAGCTTTTATTGCAATTTTTTTTGTATAAGGAACTATCCTTCGCGTGGTAGATATTACTATATCAGGATTTATTTTACTAGCAGCCTCAACCAGTTTCCTGGTTCTGGTTGCAATGCCAGACGCATAGCCAAGCAGATTTTCTGAGGCTCTCCAAACAGAGTGAATGTATTTAGATAAACCCTCACCTTCAAGAAATTTAACCCCTTTTTCAATAAATTCACCTGTTGGAGTGAATAAGGTTGTTTGGATGGAGAGTTTTGAAAACATTTTAAGTATTTCCTCTGTACAACAGACAACAGTATCCTCACATGTCGCAAATTGGATTTTTGCAGGTTTATTCTCCAGTTTAAGAATTGCTGTTGTTAAATCATAATATGGCACATCTTCAGTAATAAGAGCTTCTATCTCCTGGTCGGTGAAGTAAATCATAATTTTAAATTTAAATAGATTTTTAATAGTTCAGGTTAAATTACTAAAAATAATTAAAACAAGTGATAATAAGATTTTATGAATTATTAGTCAAGATAATATATTCCTTTTCCAACTTATACAGAAATAAAAGGGTAGTATAATATACACTCAACTTTATGGACAAGCACTTAACTTGACTTTCACAAATCTAAAAACTATCAGTATATTTGTGCCTTCTTTTATGTATAGAGAAAGTATGGAGTACATTAGAAATTTTTGTATTATAGCGCATATTGATCACGGTAAAAGCACGCTGGCAGACAGGTTATTGATGGCAACTCACACCCTGACTGAACGTGAATTTAAAGATCAGGTACTTGATAGTATGGATATTGAGAGAGAAAGAGGGATTACAATAAAAAGTCATGCCATTCAAATGTTATATGAGCATAATGGAAAGCAATATAAGCTCAATCTTATTGATACTCCCGGACATGTTGATTTTTCTTATGAAGTTTCCCGATCTATTGCTGCATGCGAGGGGGCATTGCTAGTTGTTGATTCTACACAAGGTATTCAGGCACAAACTATTTCAAATCTTTATCAGGCAATTGATCATAATTTAGAGATTATTCCGGTACTTAACAAAATGGATATGCCAAGTGCTATGCCCGATGAGGTAAAAGACCAAATTGTTGATTTAGCAGGCTGTAAAAGGGAAGATATTATTGAAACATCGGCTAAAACAGGTATGGGTGTAGAAAAAATACTGGAAGAAATAATTATGAAAATACCTCCTCCAAAGGGTGATACAAAAGCTCCTTTACAAGCACTAATATTTGATTCGGTTTTCAATTCTTTCCGGGGCATTTTTGCCTATTATAAAGTGGTTAATGGTGAGATACGAAAAGGGGACCATGTTAAATTTGTTGCCACAGGAAAAGAATACCATGCCGATGAGATAGGCGTAATGAAATTAAAGCTTGAGCCACGGGATATACTTAAGGCAGGGGATGTAGGTTATATTATCTCAGGCATTAAATCAGCTAAGGAAGTTAAAGTGGGTGATACGATTACCCATGTTGAACAACCATGTAATAAAGCTATTTCAGGTTTTGAAGAAGTTAAACCTATGGTTTTTGCGGGTATTTATCCTGTAGATGCTGATGATTATGAAGAACTGAGAGCATCTATTGAAAAGTTACAACTTAATGATGCTTCATTATCATTTGTCCCTGAATCGTCATCGGCACTGGGTTTTGGTTTTAGATGTGGATTTCTAGGATTACTTCACATGGAAATAATTCAGGAACGTCTTGATCGCGAATTTCAAATGGATGTTGTTACTACGGTTCCGAATGTTTCATTTAATGCCTATACAACAAAGGGAGAGTTAATTGAAGTACATAATCCTTCGGGATTGCCAGACCCGGTAAATCTTGAGTATATTGAAGAACCCTATATTCATGCACAAATAATTTGTCAGGCTGAGTATGTTGGCCCCGTTATGAAATTGTGTATTGATAAAAGGGGCGCATTAAAAAATCAGGTTTATTTGACCAGCAATAGGATTGAAGTAACATTTGAAATGCCTCTGTCGGAAATTGTATTTGACTTTTATGATAAGTTAAAAAGTCTCTCAAAAGGCTATGCATCATTCGATTATCATCAGTCGAGTTATAGAAAGGCAAATCTTGTGCGACTGGACATTTTATTAAACGGTGAGATGGTAGATGCATTATCTGCATTAATTCATCGTGATAACGCTTATTCTTTTGGAAGACGAGTATGTGAAAAGCTAAAAGAATTGATTCCCAGACAGCAATTCGATATAGCTATTCAAGCGGCCATAGGGTCAAAGATTATAGCCAGGGAAACAGTAAAAGCATTACGAAAAGATGTAACTGCTAAATGTTATGGAGGTGATATTACTCGTAAAAGAAAATTATTGGAGAAACAGAAAAAGGGAAAGAAGCGTATGCGTCAAATTGGTACAGTTGAAGTACCACAATCAGCATTTCTAGCAGTATTGAAACTCGATTAAGAATCGGAAAACAACAGGACAGTGAAAAATAGCAGATTCAATTTTTCTTCAGCAATTATTTATTTTTTTTCTCTTGCACTAACTTTTCAAGCATTTCTGTTGTTAAAGATTTGGGCCTTTCAAGAGGATATCCCAATGCCCTGTCCCAAATAATATTTGCACAAATACCAATAGCTCTTCCTATTCCGAATAAAACAGTATAAAATTCATATTGATTTACTCCATAATGCCATTGAATAACACCCGATTGTGCATCAACATTGGGCCAGGGATTTTTTGCTTTGCCTTGTTCCTTAAGTACAGGGGGGACCACTTTATAAAGTAAATCAACATATTTAAAAAGCGGGTCATTAGCAATATGTTTAAGACTGAATTCTCGTTGAACCATATATCTTGGATCTGTTTTCCTAAGAACTGCATGACCAAATCCTGGAATAACTTGACCTGAATTTAATGTATCCCATACATATTGCCTCATTTCGTCTTCAGTTGGTACTTTACCACCCATTTTATCTAAAAGTTCCTGTATCCATCTGAGTACTTCCTGGTTGGCCAGTCCGTGCAGTGGCCCGGCAAGCCCGTTAATCATGGCCGAAATTGACAGGTATATATCAGCGAGTGAACTTGCCACAAGATGCCCCGTATGTGCGCTAACATTTCCACTTTCATGATCGGCGTGAATAATAAAGTGCATTCTTGATACATCATCGTAAGGCTTTCCAATACCCATCATATGAGCAAAATTACTACCCATGTCAAGTTCGGGATTTGATTGTATTCGTTTGCCATCTTTGTAGAGCTTTGCATATATGTAAGTTGCAATTTCAGGAAGCTTTGCAAGTAAATTTAAAGTATCTTCATATGTTGGGTCCCAATAGTCTTGTTTACTGATTCCTGCGCTATATTTTTTTGAAAAGAATGATTCCCTGTGTAATGTGAGAATTGCTGTTGAAAAGATTGCCATAGGATGGCTATTTGGAGGGAATGCATCAATAACTTCGTATACGTAACGAGGTAAAATCCTTCGTTTTCTAAATTCATCAATAACGTCATCGACTTCTTTATCTGAGGGTACTTCACCAGTCAAAAGCAAATAAAGAACTCCTTCAACATATGGCATTTCTGAATTTTTTGGTTTAGGTAGCTTTTTCAGAAGATCGGGTAGGGTATGTCCCCTGTACCTGATCCCTTCTTCTGGGTCAAGATATGAGATATCGGTTATTAAACTTTTTAGACTTCTCATACCTCCCAGAATTTTACCTATTGTGACTTCATCAACGACCACGTTAGAATGTTTGTCGTTTAGTTGTTGAATACGAGGCCTCCATTCCTGTATTTTTTCATAGAGTTTATCCTTTAGCCCAGGCATTGTGTTTAGAATTAAAAAGGTTAAGAAATAAAAAAAGCTGTCTGAATCTCAGACAGCTAACAATTTACGAATTTTTTTTGAATTTATTACTTAGAGTAGCCATAAATAGCAACTTCACCCAATTCTTCTTCAATTCTTAATAATTGATTGTATTTTGCCATTCTATCAGATCGACTAAGCGAGCCGGTTTTAATTTGACCTGAATTAGTGGCAACTGCAATGTCGGCAATAGTAGCATCTTCGGTTTCCCCTGACCTGTGAGAGGTAACAGTTGTAAAACCTGCACGATGAGCCATTTCAATAGCATTGAGAGTTTCAGTAAGAGTACCTATTTGATTTACTTTGATAAGAATAGAGTTTGTACAACCCATTTCAATTCCTTTTTTTAGGAATTCAACATTGGTAACAAAAAGGTCGTCACCAACGAGTTGACATTTATCGCCTATTCTTTCTGTAAGCAGCTTCCATCCTTCCCAATCGTTTTCTGCCATACCGTCTTCTATTGAGTCAATCGGATATTTGCTGATTAGTTGTTCAAAATAGTCCACTTGTTCTTCTGATGTTCTTACAGCCCCATTATCACCTTCAAATTTTTTGTAATTATATTTTCCATTCTCATAGAATTCAGAAGCAGCAGGGTCAAGTGCTATTGATATCTCCCCTCCCTCTGATTTTCGGCCAGGTTTGTACCCGGCAGCCTTAATAGCTTTGAGAATTGAATCAAGTGCATCTTCAGTACCATTCAATGCTGGGGCAAAACCTCCTTCATCTCCCACAGCAGTGTTAAGTCCACGTTCTTTCAATACCTTTTTCAATGAATGAAACACTTCCGATCCCATTCTCAATCCTTCTTTAAAGCATGATGCACCTACCGGGCGTATCATAAATTCCTGGAATGCGATAGGGGCATCGGAGTGTGACCCGCCATTAATAATATTCATCATTGGAACCGGTAATGATTTTGTATTTGTTCCGCCTATATACTTATAAAGAGGCAGCCCGTGATAAAGTGCAGCAGCTTTGGCAGTAGCAAGAGATACGCCTAATATGGCATTAG
>CAZWGG010000343.1:0-6159 GCA_964633305.1 uncultured Bacteroidales bacterium | reverse complement strand
ACACAATCAGGACAAAACGAATCATTATGTAACCATGAACTTACCTAATCTTTCGTTTAATATGAACCGGATATATCCTTTCAGGAGCAAGAATATGAAAGGAAAGCCCAAATGGTTCGAAAACATCCAGATAGCTTATAATTCCAAGTTTCAGAATAATGTAAAAGTTACAGATACAACCTTTTTCAAAGAATTTAATAAAAAGAACCTGAAATACGGTTTCACACATAGTGTTCCTATTTCATTAACGAATTTTCGCGTACTAAAATATATAAATATAACTCCCGGTTTAAGTTATGAAGGCAGGATATTTGGAAATTATATAGAAAAGAGGCTACCTGAAAATTCACTATTTACAAGAAACATAAGCCGCCAGGATTTAATTATAGATACTATATACAATTTAAGTTATGCGCATGCAATTAAACCTTCTCTGGGTTTTTCTGCTAGTCCTAAAATTTATGGGATGTTTCAATCAACACGTAAAAACTCTTACATTAAAGCTATAAGGCATGTGATTACACCATCGGCCAGCTTTAGTTTTGCTCCTGATATGAGTAAAATAATGCCCAATTACTATAGGACAATCTCATATGCAGGATCAATTACTACCGATCAATATAAAGAGGAAACCTATTCTATATATGACGGTCAATTATACTCTACCCCGGTTGCCAAAGGATTTACCGGGGCAATTGGACTCGGACTGAGCAATAACCTCGAAATGAAAGTACTGCAAAAAAACGACACCACAGGAGAATTCAAAAAAGTATCAATACTAGACAACCTGAATTTTAAAACTTCATATGATCCGTTTGCCGATTCGTTAAGGTGGAGTGACGTATCAATGAACAGTTCAACAAAATTTTTCAACAAAAAAATAAATGTGCAGTTAAATGGTAATTTCAGTCCATATGCGTTGGATAAAAGAGGTAAAGTATATAACAAGTCATATTTCGAAGACAGCAAAAAACTTCTCAGGCTTACTAGCCTTCGACTCAATATTGGAATGTCATTCAAATCAAATGCAGGTAAGAAAAAAACCGATAACAACACGAATGAAGATGATACACCAGGTAATGATATAAGGGCAAATTTGAATAATGAATCGGATGTTTATGGGGATTATGCCGATTTTAGTATTCCTTGGAGCTTTAGAATTACCTACGCCTGGTCATATAGTAAACCGAACTTAATTAGAAATATCTCTCACACAGTAAATATTACTGGCGATATTAACCTAACAAAAAAATGGAAAATTGGAGGTAGCACTAACTATGACTTTGTAAAAAAAGAAATTGGATATACAAAAATAAATATCCGTCGAGACCTTCACTGTTGGCAAATGAGCATAAATATTGTACCCCTAGGGGCTAGGAAGAGTTATTTCTTTACCATCAATGCCAAGTCATCGATACTACGTGACTTGAAATTGGATAAACGAAAAAGCTGGAGAGATAATTTTTAACCCGATTTTACTATTGTTCGTATCCTAATTTGCAAAGAAACTAAATATTGTTTAGCTTAGGCTTAGTAATTCTACAACTAACAAAGCTTTTTATATGAAAAAAGCCATTAAAACAAAAAAAGCACCTGCTGCAATCGGGCCGTACAGTCAGGCAGTTGAATCAAACGGGATTCTTTTTATTAGCGGACAAATCCCTATTGATCCTGCAACACGTGAAATTATAACTGGTGATATAAAAAACCAGACCGACCAAGTAATGAAAAATATAAGCGAAATACTTGCACAGGCAGGTTATAAGCATAGTGATGTAGTGAAATGTACTTGTTTGCTTAAAGATCTAAAAGATTTTGAGGCCATGAACGAAATATACAAAAATTACTTCACAGAAAATCCACCTGCAAGAGCAGCATTTGAGGTATCACGCCTGCCTAAAGATGTTTTGATTGAAGTAGATGCTATCGCTATAAAATAATAGCAGTTTATTCCGATACAATTTCAAAAGGTACTTCTACTCGAACTTGTTTATGAAGTTTAATAGTAGCTTTATATTTTCCAACTTCTTTAATGATTTCTTCTTTAAACGATATATTTTTTCTATCTATTTCAAATCCTTTTGCTTTTAAAGCTTCGGCTATCTGAATTGTGTTTACCGACCCGAATATTTTACCCTTTGAGCTTGTTTTAGCACCAATTGTTAATGAAACATTCTCAAGTTTTTCAGCCAATTTATCAGCTTCTTGTTTTATTTTTTCTTCTTTGTGTGCCCTCTGTTTCAAAATTTCGGCATGTTGCTTTTTTACCGCACGTGTTGCATTTACAGCAAAACCTTTTGGTATAAGATAATTTCTTGCATAGCCGTCTTTCACGGTTAATATCTCATCTTTATATCCCAGGTTAGGAATATCTTGTTTTAATATTATTTCCATAATAAATTCTCCGGATTATTTGAGTAAATCGGTTACATAAGGTAAAAGGGCAATATGACGGGCCCGTTTAACTGCTGTTGCAACTTTACGCTGAAATTTTAACGATGTTCCTGTAACTCGTCGTGGCAGTAATTTGCCTTGTTCATTCAAAAACTTTCTTAGAAATTCAGGATCTTTATAATCTATATATTTAATCCTGCTTTTTCTGAACCGGCAAAATTTTTTCTTTTTAATTTCAACTGTTGGTGGGGTTAAATATCTAATCTCATTCTGATTTTGTGACATGGCTTAATCCTCCGTTACATTTTCTTTGATTTCTGCTTTATTTTTTCTTTTTTCGCTGTATTCAATGGCATACTTATCCATTTTTATGGTCATAAAACGTAAAATACGTTCATCACGCCTGTATTCTGTTTCAAGCGTTTGAATAAGGTTGCCTTCGGCTTTAAATTCAAGCAAGTAATAGAATCCTGTCGATTTCTTCTGAATAGGATAAGCAAGCTTTCTTAAACCCCAGTTTTCTTCATACAATATTTCACCACTATTTTTAGTGATTACTTCTTTAAATTTATCAACCGCTTCCTTCATCTGGTTTTCAGACAAAACGGGAGTAGCAATGAAAACGGCTTCGTATTGTTGCATAATTATAATATTAATTATTAAACTGTATTATTTTTTGGCACGCAAAAGTATTAACTTTTTTCTTCTAATCAAATAAAATTATCATTTTATTGGCATTCGTTTTCTTAACGATATATATTTTGGGGGTCCGAAGTCGGGAGTCCGAAGCGAACGAATATATTTCGATACAAAAACAGGTTACATAAAATTTATAAAAAATAGTATTTGTTCCATTGCATTAATATTGTTGAAGGAAATATTATTAAGTATATTTGCCAAGCTTAATTTCACAGGATGGATAAATTCATTGTTTCAGCCCGAAAATACAGACCAGATACCTTTGAAACAGTAGTAGGACAAAGTTCAATTACTACCACTCTTAAAAATGCCATAAAATCAAAACAACTGGCACATGCATATCTTTTTTGTGGTCCCAGGGGAATAGGAAAGACTACCTGCGCCAGGATATTTGCAAAAACAATTAATTGCACTAATCTTCATGATAATATAGAAGCATGTAACCAATGTGTATCGTGCAAATCATTTAATGAATCAAGAGCATTTAATATCCACGAACTCGATGCTGCTTCCAATAACTCCGTTGATGATATAAGAAATTTAATTGACCAGGTAAGAATTCCTCCACAGGTTGGTAAATACAGTATTTATATTATTGATGAAGTTCATATGCTCTCCCAATCTGCCTTTAATGCTTTTTTAAAAACTCTCGAGGAACCTCCTGCCCATGCTATATTTATATTGGCAACAACCGAAAAACACAAAATAATACCCACAATTTTGTCTCGTTGTCAAATTTTTGACTTCAACCGGATTTCCGTTGAAGACATGGTAGCCCATTTACAACATATTGCAACAAAAGAGAATGTTATCTATGAAATTGATGCATTGAATATTATTGCACAAAAGGCAGATGGTGCGATGCGGGATGCTTTATCAATTTTCGACCAGGTTGCCAGTTTTACCTCTAATAATATCATATATAAAGAAGTTATTGATAACCTTAACGTACTAGATTATGAGTACTATTTTAAACTCACAGAAGCTTTTTTAAACTGTGATGTGCCAGGCGTTCTGCTAATCTTTGACAAAATTTTAAAAGACGGGTTTGACGCTCATAATTTTATCAATGGCCTGGCAAAACATTTTCGCGACCTGCTGGTTTGTAAAGATGAACAGACACTTCAACTACTCGAAGTAGGTGACACGATTAAACAACAGTATAAAAAGCAAGCTTCTCAAACAGGTAATGAATTTCTTTTTCAGGCACTGAAAATTACCAATGAATGTGACATTTACTTTAAAGCTAGCAAAAACCAAAGGCTTCATGTTGAATTAACATTAGTTAAGCTATGCAACATCACTGAAAAAAAAAACTTTTCGAATAATACCGGCGTTCAATTAAACAATACCGCAGAAGAAGAAAAAAAAAATAGAAAACAAGAAGGCTCGACCAAGCAAACTCAAGAAAAAATCAAACCTGCGGGATCAAATGAGGTTTCTACTCATATACCTTTCTTTAAATCTAAATCATCTATTTCTATAAAAGATGCGTTACAAAAAATAGAACAACCCAAACAAAAAGAGGATATACAACCTAAAAATGAAGAAAAAATAAATGAAACAAGAGACTTTATACAAGAAGATGTTAATTACTTCACAGACCAGGATATCAAAACCCAATGGGAAACATATGCCGAAAAAATAAAAGAGGAAATGCCCCGGATGTATAGCACGTTAAAAACTCACTTCCCGGTTAAAAAAAATAATCAAACCATTGAACTTACCCTGAATAATCAAACACAAGCCGATGACTTCAACAGCAGATTAAGACCAGATATACTTAACTATTTAAGAGATAAACTAAAAACTTACCAATTAGAAATAAATATTACGGTCACAAAACATAGCGAAGAAAATGGGAAACCTTATACCGCTGATGATAAATTCAAATATATGGAAGAAAAAAATCCTACTTTAGGAAAACTAAAACAGGAATTTAACCTTGATTTTGAGTAGTTGAAAAATTTCATGATTGTTCATCATCTGCAATTTAATTACCTTTGCACCTCAATTCAAAAAACTATAAAAAATTCAATATGGAAGGAAAAAAAATTACGATTTTCAAAGGAGTATTAAATGTGCCCGATTTCCCTGTAATTCCTTTTATAGAAGGTGATGGAACCGGCCCCGATATTTGGGCTGCCTCGGTTAGAGTTTTTGATGCAGCAGTTGAAAAGGCATATAATGGTAAACGAAAAATTGTTTGGAAAGAAGTTTTTGCCGGTGAAAAATCATATACTAAAAATGGAGAATGGCTGCCAAATGAAACCCTTGAAGTTATTAAAGAATATCTTATCGCGATAAAAGGTCCTCTTACTACCCCGGTTGGTGGAGGTATAAGGTCATTGAATGTAGCGCTAAGGCAAATTTTAGACTTATATGTGTGTCTTCGTCCTGTAAGATATTACCAGGGGGTACCATCGCCCGTTAAAGACCCATCAAAAACCGATATGGTTATTTTTCGAGAAAATTCCGAAGATATTTACGCAGGTATTGAATGGATGAAGGGAACTAAGGAAGTTGAAAAAATAAAGAAATTTTTAATAGAAGAAATGGGAGTTACAAAAATACGTTTTCCTGAAACCACGTCCATTGGCATTAAACCTATTTCAAAAGAAGGTACAAACAGACTTATTAGGGCAACCATCAATTATGCCATAAAACATGATCTTCCTTCGGTTACTTTTGTTCACAAAGGCAATATTATGAAATATACAGAAGGTGCTTTTCGCGATTGGGGGTATCAACTTGCTAAAAACGAATTCAGGGCAAAAGAGCTGGACGGTGGTCCTTGGTGCACTATTACTAATACGCATACAGGAAAAAATATCGTAATAAAAGATGTTATTGCCGATGCCTTTTTACAACAAATACTTACAAGACCTGCCGAATACTCGGTTATCGCTACAATGAACCTGAATGGAGATTATATTTCCGATGCACTTGCTGCCATTGTGGGAGGTATAGGTATTGCTCCTGGTGCGAATATCAATTATGAAACGGGTCATGCAATATTTGAGGCTACCCACGGAACTGCTCCTAAGTATGCGGGAAAAGACCAGG
>CAZWGG010000342.1:0-6184 GCA_964633305.1 uncultured Bacteroidales bacterium | reverse complement strand
TATTAAATCCTTATCCTGGATATCTGATTCTTCCATAAGTTTTTTAAAACCTTCCCAGTCCTCGGGTGTATTCACTATACTAAGGAAATTTTCAGCATCAGCTTCAGAAAGATTAGCTTTTTTAAATACTCTTTTCAAATATCTTTCGGCAGAGGTACCCCTGTTTTTAGACAATGGTTCATTGATTTTTACCAAATCACCATCAGGAGACGCATAAGAGGATATTTTTGCTCCTTTAACTTCTTCTCTTTCAGATCCACTTGCTTCTGCAATATCCTTTTCAAATTTCTTAATATCCTGGTCTTTTAACTCTGAATTCCGGACATCATACTTGTTGATCACATAATGTATATCAGCCTGGTATGACTGTGGAGTAACTCTTTCATAATTATCCCCTATTAATATTGTTTTTGGATCAACCTGTAAGAGTAATGGGGTTGTAACAATACCATCGGCTATTTTAACACCTGCAATTTCAACAGGCTCGTTATCCTTAATCCTGGCAGACATTTTTACCAAAAGTTCAGATCGCATCATTTCATCTTTATAAGGAACCTTTCCGGTAAAAGTATAATCACCGCCTGCATAAGGAATAACTTTGTTGTTTTCTTCAACAGATTCACCCTGAAGAGTTGTGGGTTCATATTCGACTTCTCCTCCTTCATATTGGATGTAGGGTGTTGCAACAACAACTGCTTTTTTGTTAAAATACTTTTCAGGAAATTTTGTTTTAATGGTTACTTCAACTTCACCAGCATGCATTTCCAATGGATTTGGCGTAACGTTATAAGAAACCTGGTCCGCATTGTCCTTCATCTTGTTTAAGCCGCCACAACTGCTTAAAATCATGGCAGTTACCATAACAGATGTTAAGTAGTTTCGTTTAAATTTTTTCATAATTAATTCAAATTATTTGTTTTACAATGTTCTTAATTATATTCTTTATTTTGAATGATACAAACTTACAAATGTTTTCAATAAATAAAATTATAAAAAATTACTACGATTATTCAAATTTTTGTTAAAAATAAAAAAAAATAAGAAACATATTATAAATCAATCAAATTAATACCAAATTATTTCATATATTTTTTTATTCATTGTTCTCAGAAATAATCACAAAAAGCGCTGGATATTATACGACTGATAGAAAATATTGTTTCAACTTTTTTATATGGCATGATGTTTTTATCATTAAATGTAATTTTATCAGCTGGTTTTTCCAAACTTTTTGTATCCCATTAGGAATGATAATGTATTTTTTGTTAAACTATTCAATTCTATAATTAGTACTCGTCAGGAAAATTGAGTGCCTGTTTTTATAAAGATCACAGACGAGACATGTACAGCCCAAAAACAAGAAGTCATGCTAAAACGTGATGGTCAGCTTAAGGGCAGGTACAATGAAATATTTGAGATTTATAGACTGACACTTAATTAAATGGATTTATTTTTATATTATGATAAATAAAAGCAAATATATCGGCACTTTCATCAATTTGAACAGAAACAGGTTTTTCATTACCAGGTCCACCATGTCCGGCATTTGTTTGAATTCGAATTAAAACCGGATTTGGTCCTTTGTATTTATTTTGCAGATTGGATATATATTTGAAAGAATGAGCAGGTACCACCCTGTCGTCATGATCGGCTGTAGTTACAAGTACGGCAGGATATTCCTGTGACGAATTTATATTGTGAAGAGGTGATATTGATAGCAGGTTTTCAAACTCAGATGAATCTTCTACTGAGCCATATTCACATACCCAAGCCCAACCAATTGTAAATTTGCTGAACCTGAGCATATCCATCACACCTACTTCGGGCAGGGCTACTTTGAATAAATCTGGCCTTTGGTTAATCACTGCCCCTACTAATAGTCCTCCATTTGATCTTCCTTCAATAGTTAGTTTATCCGGTGAAGTATATTTTTGTTGAATTAAATATTCAGCTGCCGATATAAAATCATCAAAAACATTTTGTTTTTTAAGTTTTATTCCAGCTTTATGCCATTCTTCTCCATATTCGCCCCCGCCGCGTATATTTGCAAAGGCATATATTCCTCCATTTTCAAGCCAAAATATCATTTGGGTATTAAACTGAGGTACTTTAGAAACATTAAAACCTCCATACCCTTGAAGTAATGCCGGATTTTGTCCATTTAATCGTATCCCTTTTTTGTGGACAATATACAATGGTATTTTAGTTCCGTCTTTGCTTTGATAAAATTCCAATTTGGTAATATAATCTGAAGAATTAAAATCGATTTTGGGTTTAAACAGTACTTCAGATATATTTTTTTTCATATCATATTTATAGATAGTTATTGGCATTGTATAAGATGAAAAAGAATAAAAGGCTTCATAGTCACCATATTTACCGCTGAAATAAATCAAATTACCATATTCCGGAAGATCTGCACTAAATAAGTAACTACCTTTTATATCAAAAAATTTTAAAATGGAATGGACATCAACAAGGCATTTGGCGACAATTTTATCCCCGCTTAGCATTATATCTTGAAGCAGGTTTTTTGATTCAGGAATGATTTCTTGTGTAACAAATTGTCCGGAATTTTTGACTTCAATAAGCAGTAATTTATTTTTAGGAGCAGAATGATTTGTTAAAAAATAAAATTTATTGTCTATATTTCCTACTATTAAATTTTTATAATCAAAAGAATTGTTTAATGAAATAAAGTCACTTTCTTTTTTCTCGAGGTTTTTAATGTAAACCTTGTTACCATAGGGTGATTCATATTCATATAAAACAAGATATTTTTCATCATCAGTTACATTAGTTCTATAATACCTGTCAGGAAATTCATTGTTACTGTATATAAGAGTATCTTCAATTTGATCGGTTCCAAGTTTATGGTAATATACAAGATGATTTTTGTTTGTAGAGGTTAATTCATCGTTTTGGTTATTTTGGGGATACCGGCAATAATAAAACCCATCTTTGTACCAAGATATTTCAGAGTATTTCACCCATTCAATTTTATCTTTTAAGTGTTCCCCGGTCAGTATGTTTTTTACATATATAGTACGCCAGTCCGAACCAGCTGATGCTAAGGCATAGGCCAAATATTTACCATTGCCCGAAATACTTTGTTCTACTAATGATATTTCTCCTTTCTCTGATAATTTGTTTGGATCGAGAAGTACTTTCGGTTTATCATCTAGCGATTTTTGCCAATATAATACATATTGATTCTGATGTCCGTCAATTTTTAAATAAAAATATTTTCCGGCTTTTTTAAAAGGAGTTTGATATTTTGTATAGTTAAAAACTTCAGATAACCTTTTTTTAATTTTATCTCTAAAAGGGATCTTACGCAGATAATCAAAGGTAAGCTCATTTTGTGCTTTAATCCAGGCCTGGGTTTCTTTAGAGTTTGGATTTTCCAACCAACGGTACGGATCATGAATTTTTTTACCGAAATATACATCAACCGTATCAACCTGCTTTGTCACAGGATATTTAAGCTTATTATCCGAACAACTACTCATAATCCATCCCAACATAATTAATACAAAAAAAATTTTGTTTCTCATTTTCTTGGTATTAGATGTTTGCGGGACTATATTATTAACCTTGTGATCTTTACGTTCCGAAATTTACCCAATTATTACATACTCTCCAATATTAGCCCAGAGCCCAACGAAAAAATAAATCAAAATTTTCATTTACTTTTTTTTGAAGCCTGACTATTTTAAGTTTATAGATCCCAATTTAGTTATTTTCTGGTATATCATGTTCATGTTTTGGCATAAGTGCTTTTCTTGAAAGTCTTAAATTACCGGTTCTCGGATCAATTTCAATTAATTTGACTTCTATGGTTTCCCCTTCACGAATTACATCTTTTACCTGGTTGATTCTTTTCCAGCTAATTTCAGAGATATGTAATAGTCCTTCTTTACCAGGTAAAATTTCAACAAAAGCGCCAAAGTTTGTTATGGATTTAACTTTTCCTTTATATATTTTTCCAGCTTCAGGTACTTCAACAATAGCCATTATTTTTTCTAAAGCAGCGTCAATTGACTCCTTATTTACAGCAGCAATATCAACAACACCTACATTATCAATTTCTTCAATAATAATCGTGGAATTTGTATCTTCTTGAATTTTTTGTATTATTTTTCCCCCTGGGCCAATTAAAGCACCAATCATATCTTTTGGTATGGTTATTTGTACTATCCTGGGAACAAATGGTTTGTAGTCTGGTCTTGGTTCAGGGATTGCTTCGATAAGTTTTTCAAGAATTTTCAATCTGCCTGTTTTTGCTTGTTCCAAAGCTTCGCGCAATGTGTCATAAGATAGTCCGTCCACTTTAATATCCATTTGTGTGGCTGTAATTCCATCTTTTGTACCGGTAACTTTGAAATCCATATCGCCAAGATGGTCTTCATCTCCAAGGATATCAGAAAGAATGGCATATTTTCCAGTTTCATTATCAGTGATCAATCCCATAGCTATTCCGGATACCGGTTTTTTTATGTTTATCCCTGCATCCATCAAAGACATAGTTCCAGCACAAACGGTTGCCATTGACGAAGAACCATTTGATTCCAAGATATCGGATACTACTCTAATAGCATAAGGATTATCCTTGGGAATCATTCGCTTAAGAGCCCTGTGTGCCAGGTTACCATGACCAATCTCTCTTCGGCTGATACCTCGCGAAGGACGTGCTTCACCTGTAGAAAATGGAGGGAAGTTATAATGCAAAACAAATTTATCGGTTCCCTGGATAAGCACCTCATCTATAATTTTTTCATCTAGTTTGTTGCCTAAGGTAATAGTAGTTAAAGATTGTGTTTCTCCACGTGTGAATATTGCAGAACCATGTGCAGCAGGTAAATAATCTACTTCACACCAAATTGGGCGTACTTCATCTGTTTTTCTTCCGTCAAGCCTTATCCTTTTATCTAATATTAGAGATCTGACAGCACTTTTTTCAATTTCATGAAAATAGCGGTTTATCATTACCTGTTTTTCCTCGGCTTCTTCCTCATTAAATGATTCCATTAATTCCTGTAACACATTATCAATGGCATCGTGCCTGTCATGTTTTCCCGGAGTGGTTTTGGCTATCTCGTAAATTTTATCATATGTTTTATCCCATACAAGTTTTTTTAATTCCTCGTCGTTTTCTTCATGGGAGTATTCTCTCTTTTGGGTAGTCTCCACTTCTTTGGCAAACTCAATAATGGCCTGGCAATGTTTTTTTATTTCTTCGTGGGCAAATATTATTGCTTCAAGCATTTCTTCTTCAGAAACCTCATCCATTTCACCCTCTACCATCAAAATATTGTCTTTTGTGGCTCCAACAATAATATCAATATCTGCTTTTTTAAGGTCTGTAAATGAGGGATTTATAACTAATTTACTATCAATTCTTGCTACACGTACTTCAGATATAGGCCCGTTAAACGGGATATCTGAAACGGCTAAAGCTGCTGAAGCTGCCAAACCAGCAAAAGCATCGGGCATTGTTTCACTGTCAGCACTTATTAGAAAAATATTTACAAAGGTTTCAGCATGATAATCATCGGGGAAAAGCGGTCGCAAAGCACGGTCAACCAATCTGGCAATCAGAATTTCATAATCACTAGGCCTGGATTCCCGTTTCATAAATCCGCCGGGAAAACGTCCGATAGCAGCGAACTTTTCTTTATATTCAACCTGCAAAGGCATAAAATCAACGTCTTCTTTTGCTTTTTTTGCTGATACAACAGTCGCCAAAAGCATGGTTTTCCCCATTTTAAGAACCACTGAACCATCAGCTTGTTTTGCTAACTTTCCGGTTTCAATTGTTATGGTTCTTCCATCGTCTCCTAGGGCAATATTTTTCTGAAATGGTTTATTCACTTCTAATATTTAATTTAATATCTAATCAAATCTCTTCTACGATAAAGTAAAAAAGGCAATTTAAGCAATTGCCTTTTCTATTTACGCAGTTTTAATTCTTTTATTATGTTCCTATATCTTTCAATATCTCTATTTTTCAAATAGTCAAGTAATCTACGTCTCTTACCAACAAGCCTAAGCAATGCTAACTGTGTACTATAATCTTTTTTATTTTCTTTCAGATGTTTCGTGAGGTGGTTAATCCGATATGTAAATAATGCAATTTGACTTTCGGCTGATCCTGTATTTTTACTGGATTTACTATGCTTTT
>CAZWGG010000341.1:0-6198 GCA_964633305.1 uncultured Bacteroidales bacterium | reverse complement strand
GATCGCAGGCATTTATGCCTGTTGTAAGCTTATTTTCCAAAAAATCTTCTGCCAGGGTCCTGGCTGGCTTTTCCTCAGCTCCGGTAAATACCTGAATATTCTGCTGGTTGAATAATGAAATTGCCTTATGACCCATTCCCCCTGCTATAATCTGCGTTACTCCCTGCGATGCCAGCCATCCGGGCAAAACACCAGGTTCGTGAGGCGGAGGGACAACATATCTTTCTCCTGTTATCTTCTTATTTTCAATCTCAATAAGTGCGAATTTATCGCAGTGCCCAAAATGCTGACATAAACAATCGTTACTTGTCGGTATGGCTATAATTTGCTTCATTTTTTAAAATATTATTTTATTGATAATAACTTCTTCACAAACGAATGAACCAAATTCAATTGATTATATCGGCAATACTGAATATCAATCAGAATATGGTTTATAATAAATTTAATCTCATTCTTTCTCCAGATCACTCAGTCTCTTTTCTATATCTTTCTGAGTGCGTTTCAAAGCTTCTGCCTGCGATTTAAGCAATTTTATCTCGTCATCTTTGCTCATGGTGGGCATCAAAGGTGAACCTTGAAAAGACCCGGTAAAAGGCATGCCAAAGTTATTGCCCCTGCTATAACCCATACCTCTACCTCTGCCTCTGCCTCTGCCTCTTCCAAAGCCAAGACCATTACCCATTCCTCCACCAAATCCTTTTGCATAACCCGGGGTATCATATCCCGAGCAAAATCCTAATGTTCTTCCGGTTCTGGGACCTTGTCCCATTGGTCCGGTTCTATCTCCTTGTGGCATAATTTATGAATTTTAATTGTTAAACTTTTCAATTATTTCACGGATCGTTTGTCCGCTTTCTATTATTTGGGTTTCAACTTTCAGTTTGTCCAATAAATCTTTTGCTTTTGGACCAATTTCAACAGCATAAATTTTATTTACACCGCTACTCGCTAAAAATTGAACAACCTGTGGACCTACCCCACCTGAGCCGTTTCTCAAACTATTTTCTTTAAACTCGGTTTCTTTTGATTCAGTATGATAAAAACAAAAAAAAGAACACCGCCCGAAACGTTCGTCAATCTTAGCGTCAATGCTATTTTCTGATGCAGGAATTGCTATCATAATGTTTGATATTAGAATTAATTCTGGTACAAATTTAGTAAATTAAATGAACATATGTTCATTTTATTGAATTTTATTTCAATCACATTCGGAATTGCAGTAGAATTAATCCGATTATAAGACCTACAAGCATATTGATTGCCTTTACTTTAATAAAATCTTTACGGGATTCGGCCAGCAAAGGCAGCATTCCATGCCCGTCCTGCACAATGGAATTGGTTAGCAAAATACTGAAAGGGATCAGGTGTTGCGAAAACATGGTTACAAACACCAGATGCGGTCCGGATTCAGGAATCATTCCGATTAAAACAGCTATAAGTAATACACTATATAAATTATCGTGAATAAGGTTACTAACCAGTTGATTCGTTTGTACAAAATGTAATAATAGAAAGGCACCCCATGTCCATAAGAATATTCTTAATAAGTGTTTTTTTATCACATGTTTATATAAATGTACTTTCAAAAAATGTTCCGGTACAGTAGCAAATACAAAAAACAGGAACATAATGCCTGTCAGAAAGGTAATCTTTTCCCAATTCCATTCCTTTTGACCAATACCTCCTGCAATTAAAAGAAGAACAATTACGAGCGTAAATAATAAAAGGATAGCCCTTTCAAAGGAAAGAGCCTTTAATTGAGGAATAACTTCAGTCCTTGAAAAGCATTTGCAATATTCTTGTTTATGTACCACAAACCCATGTGCACCTATAGCAGCATTTTTCCTGCCAGATATTTGAACAATCCATCCGGCAATAACAGCTATGATAAATAAAATCCCATTCAACAAAAATGCTTTTCCGGGAAATAAGGCAAACATAACGAAGGCTTCATCACCGGATGTGGCTATCATCACGGCTACCAAACCTGCAAGCCCCATCATCCGGTGGATGTATAGCGATACTACTGTAAAAGCGCCCATACAGCCGGGTATAATGCCAAGTAAAGCGGCAACAATAATTTGCAGAAAAGGAGATTGTTGAAGCTGGTCTGCCCAGGTATTTTTGCTTTGAATATTAATATATTCAATAACAACCATCATGAACAGCACAAATACTGTAATCATCACCGATTGCCTGAGCGTCGATATGAATAATTCAGCCATAATGAATACGCTTAAAAAACTAATTTATCTCCGGTTCTGATTAGCTTCGATCCAAAAGCCTCATGGAATAACTGTAAAGCAGGATTATCAGTACAATGCGACGGATATACATGTACTACATGATTCTCCTGTAAATAACGGATGGTTTCTCTTGTTTGCCTGTCATCCTTTTTGAGATGAAATCCTCCGATAATACCATAGACTTTGTTTACACCAGTGACATTTTTTGCATGTTCCAGCGTATTTATAATTCCTGCATGACCACACCCGGTAATAACAAACAATCCCTCATTAAGCTGCAGGGCTAAGGCGCTGTCGTCTAAAACGAAATCGGGAGTTCCGTCTTCCAGGATGAATGTAGTTTTTTTTGATTCAAATTCCGTAACACGTGGAATTTCACCCAGGAATACGATTTTTTTACTGATTTGATAAGGCTTTGAAGAGGTGATTAAATTAAATTTTCCGGTAAGCTCTTCTTTTGAGTTCTTCAATCCGATATATGAATAATCAAGTTTTCTGTATCGTGTGACAAAACATCCCGGATGACAAATCAATTGACCCCCGGTAAGATATTCCAGGCCGTCTCCATGGTCAAAGTGTCCATGACTGAGTACAATTGTTTCCACGTTTGATATATCCAGCCCCAAATATCCTGCATTCTTTAAGAATAGATTGCTTTGCCCGGTATCAAAAAGTAATCTTTTCCCGTCATATTCTATTAAGTAAGATAACCCATGTTCAGCAGATGTATTTAAACCCGGATTATTTTCTGTAAGTATGGAAATTGTCATCATATGTTTTACATTCCCGTTAAATTAAAACAATGTTCTCCTTTTATAAGCAATATAGGGTTCTCTAAATTTATTTATTCAAAATTAATCTAAATAATTTTAAAATGAACAAAAGTTCATTTAAATTTGAACTTTAATTTTTCAAAAATATGTTACAACATATTGCTTTAACAGTGAATGATTCGGATGAAATTAAACATTTTTATGAAGAAGTGCTGCTATTTAACATGCAGCGCAAATTTTCAGTGAATAGTGATGTCACCCGGCAAATATTTAATTTAGAGGACATTACCGATGTTTATGTTATGAACCATCAGGATGCACAATTTGAGATTTTTATAAGCTCTCTAAAAGAAAAAAAAGCTTTCTCCCACATTTGCCTTTCATACAGCAAAGCAGAAAACATTTTTAAAAAGGCTGTTGATATGGGTTATAAGTCTTTAATAAAAGAAAATCGTAGAAACAACACTTATTTCATCTGGGATAAAAGCGGGAATATGTTTGAAATTAAGGAAATTATAGAACAATAATAAATTGAATAAAAATGGACTTTCCAAAAGTAAATTCTGAAATCTGCACCGGTTGCGGTATTTGTATTGATTCATGTACAATGGAAGCAATTGAATTGGTTGATGATGTTGCATTTATTGATACAGCTAAATGCAATAATTGCAAAATATGCGTGGATGATTGTCCTAATGAAGCTATAAGTTTATAACAAAATAATTAATTCAAAAAAATGAAAACATACGACGTAATCATTATCGGCGGAGGCCCTGCTGCCATTGTAACAGGGATAACTATCAGGAAATTTTTTAAAGACAAATCAGTTTTAATGATTAAAGAAGAAGTTGATGGCCTTGTGCCTTGCGGGATACCTTATATTTTTCACCTGTTGGGTAACGATGCCGGTAAAAACAAAATGGGGCCAAAGCCTTTTATTGACCTGGGTGGTGAGGTATTAATAAATACGGCCACAAAAGTCGATAAAACAAAGAAAGAAGTCACTGTGAAAACCGGCGAACAGTTTGGTTATGAAAAACTGGTTTTTGCCACAGGCTCGCTTCCTATTGTCCCTGCCTTTATCCCGGGCAATGAACTGCAAAATGTATTCTATGTTAAAAAAAGTTTTCCATATATCCATGAACTGGCTTCAAAAATTGGCAATTTCAAAAATATTGTCGTTGTGGGTGGTGGTTTTATCGGGGCGGAAGTCGCCGAGCAATTAGCTGCTGCAAATGCAAATGTCACCCTTATTGAAAGCGAACCATTTTGTTTTTCAAAAGCATTTTCACCCGAATTAAGCCTGATAGCAACCGAGGCACTGAAGAAGACTAAGGTGAATGTTATGACTTCCACACTGGTGAAAGAAATTGTTGGCGAAAACAATATTGTAAAACAAGTGTTGCTTGCAAATGGAAAAAAAATTGAAGCCGATGCTGTAATCCTTTCAATAGGTTATAAGGCCAATACACAACTGGCGAAAGAAACAGGACTCGAACTCAACAGGTATGGAGATATCCATGTAGATAATTATGGAAGGACTACAATAAAAGATATCAGCGCTGTTGGCGATTGTGCCCAAACATTTGGTTTCCTCACCGGGCGCAGCGACGTTATTAAACTGGCTTCAACAGCCACTGCCGAAGCGCGTACACTGGGGCATAATATTTTTGGCATACGTATTAAAAAATGTACCGCCGGAACTTTAGGCGTGTTTTCTACCGAGATAAACGGTTTGGCTATGGCAGCCGCCGGGGCGAATGAAAAAAATGCCGGTGAAGCGGGAGTTGAAGTTTTGTCAGCAAAATTCTCATCACCCGACAGGCATCCGGGTTCACTGCCAGGCGTATCGGATTTAACCGTAAAACTTTATGCTTCGCCCGTTGATGGCAGTATATTGGGCGGCGAAGTTTGGGGAGGAAAATCGGCAGGTGAAATAATTAATATTATTAGCCTTGCCATTCAAAAATCCATTACGGTTTTTGAACTCGTTTCTTTTCAAATCGGTACACACCCCTTATTAACTTCTTCTCCTGTAAATAACCCGATAATAAGGGCTGCTGAGGATATTGTTTATAAAATAAGTTACAACTAATGTTTCAAAATATGATAATATGAATGAAATCATTTTCCGGCCAATTGGCATTATCCGTTCGCCCCATAATAAAACGGAAGGAATGCCCATTCAACCTGCTGCAGCCCGCGGAATAAGAGGAAGTGTCGAAGTCTTTTCAGACTATTTGGATGGAATAAAAGACATTGAAGGATTTTCGCATATTATCCTTATCTATCATTTTCATTTGTCAAGCGGTTACCAATTGGAAGTAAAACCCTTTCTCGATGACAAGAAACATGGTGTTTTTGCTACACGGGCGCCAAAAAGGCCTAATCAGATAGGATTATCAGTAGTAAAACTGTTAGACAGGGTTAACAATATGTTGCATATTGAAAATGTTGATATTGTAAACGATACCCCCTTACTGGATATTAAACCTTTTGTCCCTGACTTTGATGTCACTGAAAATATCAGGGTTGGTTGGCTTTCAGGTTCTACTCATAAGCTTTCAACTATTAAATCAGATAGAAGGTTTAATTTTTATTTTTAAAATTACTGATTTATGATAAATTGGTATAAAGACAAAACAAAATTTAATCTGATTATTGATGCAATTATGCTAGTATTACTAATGGCTATAGTAGGTTTAGGATTCCTTATTAAATATATACTTGTACCTGGTTTTAAACGCAATACTCTTTATCATGGCGAGGTTGAGCTATATTCCATGGAGCGGACCCGGCGTATCCATTTATGGCTGAGCTTTATCTTCCTGTTCCTGATGCTACTTCTGGTTAATCGGGTGAATAAATTGGCATGTTGAAAAAAAGTATGGTTTTCAGATGAAAGACCTGAAAGACATTATTTGGAAAATAACAAACAATAACTAAAAGAATATCAGTTATATATATTTTATTAAAAAATCAATGGAAAAAATTTATGCAAAAATAAGCGGAATAGAGGCTTATCTTCCCGAATACATCCTTACAAACGAGGAGCTCAGCCAAATGGTAAATACTTCCGATGAGTGGATAACCCAGCGTGTAGGCATCAAAGAACGAAGGATTTTAAAAGGCGAAGGCCTGGCCACTTCCGATATGGGGGCCGAAGCAGTAAAAAA
>CAZWGG010000340.1:5605-6233 GCA_964633305.1 uncultured Bacteroidales bacterium | reverse complement strand
GAATTGTTCAACGTTTTCTATACTAAGAAGTTTTGAAGAGAAAATTCCAAGCTGATTTGCAAAGCAAGGGGTATTAATCCCTTCAAATCCAAATTTACGAGACAAGGGTAATGGCATTACGGATTCATAATCTCCTTCAATTAATGCGTCCCATTCCTCGCATACAATATTCAAATACCATGAATAACCGTAAACAAGACTATTAAACGATTTATTAATGCATCTGTCCCAACGATAGAAGTTAATATCTCTATTATGTATATGTTTAATAGTCAAAATTTTAAGCAAATAAAAAATTATTTATAATGTGCCTTCATCCGTAAAACTGTAATAAGTTTGGTCAGCAACAATTACATGATCAATTAATTTCATATCCATATATTGTGAAGCTACTTTTAGTTTGTTTGTTATTATAATATCTGATTCACTTGGAATCGTATTACCTGAAGGATGATTGTGGCAAAGGACTAATGATGAAGCCAGGTTTTCTATAGCAGCTTTTATAATTATTTTAATATCAATAACTGTCCCTGCTATCCCTCCCTGGCTTATTTTTATTTTATTAATGATTTTGTTTGAGCGACTAAGTAATAATACCTATACAAAATACATACATGCAACACAGGGT
>CAZWGG010000340.1:0-5595 GCA_964633305.1 uncultured Bacteroidales bacterium | reverse complement strand
ATCAGACAATATTGAATGGAAAATATAGAATATATCTTCACTACATCTGATAGTTTGGTTATTAACAATTTCAGCCAGCTTTCTTCTTCTACCCAGCTCCATTGCTGCAATAATAGAAACTGCCTTAGCTTCTCCAATTCCCTTAAACTTTTTTAATTCATTTACAGATAATTTGCCAAGCTTATGGAGATTATTATTTATTTTTTTAAGAAGTTGTTTTGCCAATGCAACAGCCGACATATCGTGAGAGCCCATTCTTATTAATATAGCGATAAGTTCTGCATCGCTAAGTGTGTGTGTTCCCTTATAAAGTAGTTTTTCTCTTGGCCGGTCTTCTTCTGCCCAATGCTTTATACTAAAACTTTCTTTTTTTTTCGTTTCTTTCTTTTTACCTGTTTTTTCCATTAACTTAACTATCTTTTATGGTTGAAAGATAAGTTAATATTTTAAAATGGAGAAATTTTTAAGAAAAAAGGATAGTTGAAAGGGATTATTAGGTTCAGACCTCAGTATTAGTGCAACTAATAATCTCCATAAACTTGGCAAATTACTGAGTTCAGAGATTAGAATTTTGGAATTGGAAGATCAAAGCTGGGTATTTTCTGATCCCAGACTTTCATCTACAGATAAAAAATATACTTCAATATTTTAAATACAGATTAAGTTCACTACTAGCTTAAAAGGATATTAAAGGCTATTTACATGTTTTGAGAGAGTTGACTTCAGGTTAGCTGCTTTATTGCTGTGTATTATATTTTTTTTCGCAAGCTTATCAAGCATTGAAGCTACTTTTGGAAGCAATTCTGTTGCTTTATCTTTTTCAGTAGTATTTCTAAGTTCTTTTAAAGCATTACGGGTCGTTCTAGCAAAATATTTATTATGCAGCCTTCTTTTCTCACTTTGCTTTATTCTTTTTTCTGCCGATTTATGATTAGCCATATTCTATTATCTTGTTATTTAATTTACAAGTCTTTAAATTGAGGCGACAAAATTAGGTATTTTTTTTATTTCAGAAAACAATTTCTTTAGTTTTTCACTTAACTATCTGGAATCTTCACAAAATTATGAAATGCTTTATAAAAATATAGAAACTGTCTGAAATTAATTCAGACAGTTTCCCTGGTGCTTATTGATTATTGCAATTAGGGTTTTTGCAATAATAGGTTTGCAGATATAATCATTAAATCCATAACTAATATATTTTTCTTTATCTCCCTCGTAAACACATGCAGTTTGGACGATAACGGGGATATTTTTATGAATCTTTCTTATTTCTTTTAACGCTTCACAACCATTAATACCGGGAAGTCTGATATCCATTAAAACCATTTGAATATCTTTTTGTGCTTTGCATACTTCAATTGCCTGTTCCCCATCATGCACAATTTTAAATGGTTCTATTTTTTCTTTTTCAAATAATTCCCTAAATAATTCACAACTGGGCAAGTCGTCTTCAACAATAAGTATAAGGTTTTTTTTCATAATAACTTAGAATTTATTCTAAGTTATAACAGGTAAAGGATGAAACCAAAAAGAATCGACAGAAGATACCAACATTTACCCTGTTGATAATTTGTTAATAAAAAAGCTCCCATTTTTGGGAGCTTTTTATTATCAAGCGATTAACCCTATTGTCTGACCTAATGATACAATTTTCCAGGTTAATGTTTTGTGACCATTTTATTAATTACTATACCATCTGATGCTGTAAGCCTTACAAAATATATTCCGCTTCTAATATGCAAGGCATCCCATGTTAAACTGTAACTTCCTTCTTCAACAAATTGATGCAACAAGGTTACTATTCGTTCTCCTGTTGTATTAAATACTGCAATATCAATTGTTGTAGCTTTTGGCAGAGTATAAATAATATGGGTTGAATTGCTGAAAGGATTCGGATAACAATCCATTGCCATTTGATCTACATCTCGATCTATCAGTAAAGTTGTTATTCCAACAGTTACATCCTGACAGAAGGCATTTGACTGTTGAGTTATAGGATCTGATACTGTAAAACATGCAGTATAAGTGCCAGCTTCTGAATAAATATGAGTAGGCGTGGTAGTTGATGATACAACAGGAGAACCATCACCGAAATCCCATTCAAATTTTGCTGCTTTTCCTGTAGATACCCCTATAAAATCGACCGGATAGCCCGAAGATTTTGCGGATGAAGTATCCACTTCATAACCATATCCTGCAATTAATCCATGGTCTCCCTTACTTACATTAACAATTTCATAATGAGAGCTATTGCAATTCGTTGTGCTGTTTGATATAGCAAGTTTTACCGTATAATATCCTGATGAATCATAGGTATACTCCGGATTTTGTAACTGTGAAGACTCGTTGTTTCCAAAATTCCAATGCCATGCATCTGGATCTCCGTATGATTTATCAACATAGTTAACTGTCATTAATGTTGAATCGATTGAATAAACAAAATCAGCGAAACAATTTTTAATAACATCGGGTTCTACTTGGATAAACTTACAAGTTGTATTTTGAATGTCATTATCATTTACTACTGTAAGACATACGTTGTAGTAATCACCTGTGGCAAATGTATGTTCCGGGTCTTTTTCCGTTGAACTGCTTCCATCTCCAAAATCCCAGTTGTATGTTAATCCGGACCCCACACTCTTATCAAAAAACTTAATTTGCTTTGAGGTGCTTCCTTCCTGGTACACAAATCGTGCTTCGCAGTCTTCTCCAAGGCTTCCTATTAAAACAAGATCTTCATAATAATCCATACATCCGTTGCTTTCATTAATGGCGTATAGCCCAACGGTATAAATACCTGGGGCCACATAATAATGTACAGGATTTTCTTGTTCAGAAATACTCCCGTCTCCAAATTTCCAGTTAAGTTTAGTTACATTACCAAAAATTTCACTGCTAAAATAAGCTACATTTTTAGCGGAGTCTACATAGGCACTAAATTTCGCACTACAATCAATATTTCCTACCTGTATTTGTTGAACAAGATTATCGCTACATAATCCTGAATTATCACTTACAGTCAATGAAACAAAATGTAAGCCTGCCGTATTGAAAACATGGACCGGGTTTTCATCTGTAGAAGTATTATAGTCATCAAACATCCAAAAATAATTTGATACAGAGCCTGTTGAAAGGTTTATGAACTCTACAGTATTTGTAGCAGGATCAACATTAAAGTCGAAATCTGCCATACAGTCGGCCGTACCCACTTGTATTAATTCTGTTTGGAAATCGTTGCACTTATTAAGTGTATCTCTTACCGACAAACCAACTAAGTAATATCCTGGATTGGTATAAGTGTGCGTTGGATTTTGTTTAGATGATGTTATTCCATCTCCAAATTTCCAGAACCATGAATTTACATTTCCAAACGATTTATCTTTTAACGTTAATATTTTCGTATCCGGATCGACAAAATATGTAAAACCTGCATCAATATCACATTCGGCAGTTTTGATGAGGATATCTTTACAATGTGTTGACGTTAATCCGGCATCTTCATCAACGGCATATATACAAGCCTGGTATATTCTTGGATAAGTGTAAATATGGTTAATTGTATCAACGTTTTCATCGTATGAACCATCACCAAACGTCCAGTAATGTTTGGTGGTGTTACCTTTTGTTTTATTAATAAACTCTACTTCCTGGGAAGTGTAATCAATGGTATATGCATAATCTGCTATTAATGATGGGATGTTTTCTGTTGACAATGCTACAGACACCGTTTTGCATTTTTGAGAAAAGCAGTTTGTAGTATCATTTTTAGCCATCAGGCATACATTGTACACGCCATCCTTTTGATATTCATGAGTTATTGATTGCCCGGTTCCTATTGTATTATCACCGAATTTCCAGGTCCAATGTGTAAAGTCATCCTGAGAATTTTCAGTAAACTTAACTCTTCGCGTATTTTCCTCAAGAATGAAAGAGAATTTGGCATCACAAATCGTTTCATCAGCACCTGCTATCTCTATTTCTTTGCAAATTTGAGAATAACATCCTGTTGAACTGTTTTTAACAATTAGGCAAACCGGGTAAATATCTCCTTTAGCGTAAGTATGTGATGTATCTTTTGCATTAACAATAACACCGTCACCAAAATTCCACTGCCAGCTTGTAATATTGCCGGTTGATTTTGAAAAGAAATCTACTGTTTTGGTATCCGGGTCAATAAGAAAATCGAATTCTGCCTGGCAGGCAATATCTCCTACTGTTATTCTTTTTATTGCTTCGGCCTGACATCCTGTTTCTGTGTTGTACACAAGAGCTGCGACTTCGTACTCACCAGGCTTTGCGTATATGTGCTCGGGATTTGGGACAAAAGCCTTTGTTCCATCACCGAAATCCCATTGTCCGCCGTTAATAGAACCAGATATTTCACTTGTAAAGTTTACTTTCAAATCTTGAATAAAGTATGAGAAGGAAACGTAGCAATCTGTAGTATCCAGGCTCCCGATCTGCAAAACCTTGCATTTTGTATCAGATGCATTGGTGCTGTTATTCTTAGCTGTTAAACAAACCTCGTAATAACCAGGAGACGGAAATTGGAATGTAGGATCTTTTAATACAGATGTTCCGAAATTGTCAAAGTTCCAGAACCAATTTGTTGCATTAAGCGATTGATCAGTGAAGAATACCGTATTCGTGGTATTATTTACTGTAAAACTATAGTTGGCAATAATATCAGGATTACCGATAATCACTTCATGGCATATTTGGTCTGCACAGTCATTTATACTGTCATATATCGACAGGCATACTGTATATTTTCTCTGTTCACTGTAAATATGTACCGGGTTTTTAACCGTTGAAGTATTTTGATCACCAAAATGCCAATTTAAATCTGAAATTGAACTTCCAATGGAGTTATTTGTGAAATAAACCGTATCACCTTTCACCATGAAAGAAAATTTAGCCAGAAGTTCACATTCATCCCATATATCTTCTATGTAAATATTTCTGTGTTCACTTGAACTACCACAACCATTAGTTACAGTTAGTTCAACTTCATGATCTCCGGGCTGCATATATACATGAACAGGATTCATTGCATTGGAAGTTGTACCATCGCCAAAATTCCACTCAAATTGGTAGCTGTTATACAACTCCGGGTTATCGTTTATTTCATACCGGAATCTTATTGTATCTTTTATATGGGCCCCATAGTTTTCAATATAAAAGTAAGGATTTGGCAAGTGCGTGTTTTGAATTCTGACAGGAGTGTACATTGTATCAATCCTGCCGCATGCATTGGTAGCAAAAACATAGGCATCATAACTCCCGGTATCTGCATAAGCATGGTATGAAAACTGATTAGTGCTGGGCCCCGATCCGTCATCAAAGTGCCATTCATAAGAGAGCCCTCCGGCAATTGTAAATTTAACAGAATCACCCGGGCATCCTGTTTTGTCATCCTCTTTATAATTATCAATAAAGAATGTATCAAGCAAAAGTGAATGTGACCGTTCCTGGCAAGTTTCATAAACTTTCGTAAACATCAATTCATTTTTTGTTTTAGTGAAAGTGTATATGGCAGAGTCCATACAGTTGCCGTTATCGGGATAAAAAGTAACCGAATCATTTTTTTGG
>CAZWGG010000339.1:2630-6239 GCA_964633305.1 uncultured Bacteroidales bacterium | reverse complement strand
ATTTTCAAGGCAAGAATAACGCAGTATTTGGCGTTTTCTTGCAAAGACTACTTATCATCTCGAAATTAAAATCTATCGCAGTTCAAAGTTCTGTCCCAAGTAAACTCTTCTAACTTGTTCATCTTCGGCCAGGTCGCGCGCTGTTCCCGATTTCAGTATTTCACCTTCAAAAAGCAGGTAAGCCCGGTCGGTTATAGACAATGTCTCATGGACATTATGGTCTGTTATCAATATCCCGATATTTTTCGTTTTTAACTTTGCAACAATTTCCTGTATATCTTCAACTGCTATAGGATCTACACCGGCAAAAGGCTCATCCAACAGTATAAAATTGGGGTTTAGTGATAATGCCCTGGCTATCTCTGTTCTTCTTCGTTCTCCACCAGACAACTGAATTCCTAAACTTTTTCTTATTTTTTGTAACCCAAATTCATTGAGTAACGATTCAACTTTGGCACGTTGTTCATCTTTTGAGAGGGGTGTCATCTCCAAAACAGCTTTAAGGTTATCTTCAACACTAAGTTTTCGGAAAACCGATGCTTCCTGGGCTAAATATCCTATTCCTCTTTGGGCCCTTTTGTAAACAGGCAAATGTGTAATTTCTGTATTATTTAGGAAAATTTTTCCTTCATTAGGCTGAATCAATCCAACAATCATATAAAAAGAGGTTGTTTTTCCTGCCCCGTTTGGCCCTAACAATCCAACAATTTCTCCCTGTTCAACATTTATGGAAACATTTTTTACAACAATCCTGTTTCTATATTTTTTTACTAAGTTCTCTGTTCTTAAAATCATAATTAATAATATATTAACAAATATAATTATACAAAAGAGAAATAATCAGTTTTCTGTTTTCCCTTCATTTTGTCGTTGAATTCTGCGTGAAATGCGAATACTTATTTCATAGAGAAAAATTAAAGGAAATGACACAAGTATTTGACTAAAAACATCAGGAGGAGTAATTATTGCAGATAAAGTAAGTATAATAATAAGGGCATGTCTTCGATATTTTTTCAGAAACGCTGGAGTTATCAATCCTACCTTGCTTAAGAAAAAAACAACAGACGGTAATTCAAATAATACTCCACTGGCGAGTGTCACCGATGCCACTATTGAAACATATGACATTAAAACAATATCATTTTGAACCTGTTCGCTAACCCTGTAGTTACCCAGGAAATGTACAGACAGGGGAGAAATAAGGAAATATCCGAACAGCACTCCTGCAAGAAAAAGAAGCGAAATATAAAAAATTGCACCCTTTGTATACTTCTTTTCATTTTGATAAAGGGCAGGATTAATAAACCTCCAAAGCTCAAAAAAAACATAAGGGAAAGCAACTACCAATCCTACAATTAATGATATTTTTATATGTGCTAAAAATTGTCCTGCCATATAAATACTTTTAAGTTGAAACGGTGTTGAATTGATACATAACTTTTGAACTTTTACCAATTGGCCAAGTTTGCATAGCATCCTGTTTGTCCAGAATTCAGGGGTTTTCGGTGCAAGAATGATTTTATCAAAAACAACCTGTTTGAATACAAATGCTACAATGGCAACTAAAAATATTGCAATAAGAGATCTAATAAGATGCCACCTTAACTCCTCCAAATGCTCAAGGAATGACATTTCAGATTTGGTATCTTTTTTCATAGCATAATCGGTATTAATTACACTAATCAGCATTCTTTAGTAAAAAATAAAATCTACTATGTGTGTAATTAAAAAAAAGTTAATAAATTTAGTTTACAAATGTATTGATAATTCTAAGATCAGATTTATTTTACATCAATAGATTTGTATTATTTTGTGAATAATTTACTTTTATACCTGAATTGAGTTAAAAAAGTATAAAGAGTATAGTATTAATCAGATAAATCTACACTTACAACATTTATGTTTATCATTCGTATAAAAATAAATCAATGATTCAGGTTAAGTAATTATATCATTTCTGAGATTTTTCTAGTTAAGAACCTAATAATTAAAGTATAAACAAATAGAGGTAATGAGTGTTGGAGCTGAAATGTCATTGACAGAAGTATTAAAAAAATATTTTGGATTTACCAGTTTTAAAGGCAACCAGGAGCTTATTATACGAAATATAATGGCTGGAAATGATACATTTGTTTTAATGCCAACAGGTGGCGGAAAATCATTATGTTATCAACTTCCTTCTTTGTTAATGGAAGGAACGGCAATTGTTATATCTCCTTTAATTGCTTTAATGAAAAATCAGGTTGATGCCATGAGAAGTTTTAGTGAAGAAGAAGGGGTTGCCCATTTTCTAAACTCATCACTTACAAAAGCTCAAATAACTAAGGTAAAACAAGATGTAATCGATCAAAAAACCAAGTTGCTCTATGTGGCTCCTGAATCATTAACTAAAGAAGAGAACATTTTATTTCTTAAGCAAGTTAAAATTTCATTTTATGCTATTGATGAAGCACATTGTATTTCGGAATGGGGCCATGATTTCCGGCCAGAATATAGAAGAATAAGGCCTATTATTAACAAAATAGGCGTAGCGCCCATTATAGCACTCACAGCAACAGCTACGCCTAAGGTCCAACATGACATTCAAAAGACGCTTGAGATAATGAATGCAGATATATTTAAGGCTTCTTTCAGAAGGCATAATCTCTATTATGAAATAAGGCCGAAAAAAAATGTAACCAGAGAGATCATAAAATACATAAAAAACAACCCTGGCAAATCAGGGATTATTTACTGTTTAAGTAGAAAAAAAGTTGAGGAACTTGCAGAAGCACTAAAAGTAAATGGGATTCGGTCGCTCCCGTATCATGCAGGTATGGACTCTGCAACACGTTCTGAAAACCAGGACAAATTTTTAATGGAAGAATCTGATGTAATAGTTGCTACTATTGCCTTCGGTATGGGAATAGATAAACCAGATGTGAGATTTGTAATTCATTATGATATACCAAAAAGTTTGGAAGGATATTACCAAGAAACAGGAAGAGCAGGACGTGATGGTGGTGAAGGAAAGTGTATTGCTTTTTATAGTTATAAGGATATTCAGAAACTCGAAAAATTTATGCAAGGGAAGCCCATTGCTGAACAAGAAATTGGAAAACAACTGTTGTTAGAAACCGTTTCATATGCAGAATCATCTGTTTGTCGACCAAAACAATTGCTTGCCTATTTTGGGGAAGAGATGAAAGATAATTGTGATAATTGTGATAACTGTCTTAAACCAAAAACTCAATTTGAAGGAAAAGATTATATTGTTCAAGCCCTTAATGCTGTAATTGAACTTAAAGAAAAATTCAAAGCCGATCATGTAGCCAGTGTGTTGACCGGGGTTAAAACAAGCCAAATAAAAGCATACAAGCATCATCATTTAGATATATTTGGTGTTGGAAAAGATAAAGATGAGAAGTTTTGGAATATGGTTCTGAGGCAAGCATTAATAAACAAACTAATACAGAAAGATATAGAGAATTATGGGTTACTCAAGATAGATGGAAAAGGTTTTGAGTATCTTAAAAACCCTACTTCAATTATGCTTTCTGAAAATCATGATTACCCTGATACCGACGATGATGATACAATAGGTTTTGGAACGGAACGTACCGGTACCAT
>CAZWGG010000339.1:0-2620 GCA_964633305.1 uncultured Bacteroidales bacterium | reverse complement strand
GAAAGATCTTAGAAAAAAAATGTCTAAAAAAATTAATTTGCCTCCATTTGTTATTTTTCAAGATCCTTCACTAGAAGACATGGCAACTCAATACCCGGTATCACTTGATGAATTACAGAATATATCTGGAGTTGGAACAGGAAAGGCAAAAAAATTCGGCAAAGAATTTGTTGAACTGATTAAAAACTATGTTGATGAAAAAGAAATCATCAGGCCACAAGATATGGTGTTAAAATCAGTTGTCAACAAATCAGGTATAAAAGTTTATATCATTCAAAGTATTGACCGTAAAATGCCCCTGGAAGATATTGCTGAGGCTAAAAATCTTGATATGAATGAATTATTAGATGAGATCGAGTCAATTGTTAATTCAGGAACCAAGCTTAACCTGGACTATTATATTGATACTGTTCTTGACCAGGAACACCAGGATGAAATTTATGAATATTTCCGCGAAGAAGCAGAAACCGAATCAATAGAGGAAGCATTGCAAGAATTAGGAGAAGATGAATATACAGAAGAAGAGATTCGGCTTGTGAGAATAAAATTCTTATCGGAACTAGGAAATTAATTTTTTTTCTTAACCCGTAGATAAAACAATACATTTTTAATAATTTTGAATATGTTAAAAACGTTTAGTTAAATTAAAATTAATGGCCATGAAAAAATTATACTCTTTATTTATTTTAGCTTTTTTTATTACAGCAGGCTTTGCTCAAAAGCCCATATCTCTTAACTACGAAACTCATGCCATCAAAAGCGAAGCAAACAATTCAATGCAACTCTGTAAATATGTCGATCCTGAAACAGGGGGAGAGCATATAAGCTGGGATTTTTCAAATCTCGAAGCAACAAATGATTTTACAGGATTTGTTCAAAGTGCTTATCATTCTGTTAATTCAGCCCTTTTCCCATTGGCTACTACCGAACTGCAAGAATTTACCAATCAATTTTATTTCAAGATCACAGAAAATAGTATTGAGCAATATGGGTATAGCTCAAAGGACAATTCTGTGATTATAAAATTTGATAAACCATTTGTTAAAATGAAATTTCCCTTTACTATGGGAGACCAGATTAAGGGAGACTACTACGGAACATATACCAGCTCCAGGCATGAATCTGGTATTAGCGGAACATATGAGGTTGTTGCAGATGGATATGGAAAACTTATCCTTCCCGGAAATGTAACTTATAATAATACATTACGGGTAAAAACAGTTAAAAAGTATACCCGGGAACTTAGAAATGTAAATCAGGATATTGAAATAACAACATACCGTTGGTATTGTGAATTTCACCGTTATCCCCTGCTTGTACTTACCAAAATGAAATCAACATCCGGATCATACACTTCAGAATCTTACCAGGCAGCTTATAACAACTTGGTAAATAAAAAGTCAAAACTTGGCCAAGAGTTATCTGCTTCAGAAAACCTTTTTGATGTTTACCCAAACCCGGTAAACCATGTTCTTACTGTTATGTATGAAGTAAGCAAAAAAAGTAACGTTGTTATTGAATTATTTGATCTTTCCGGCAGAAAGGTTAAATCAATCATCAACAAAGAGATGGAACCCGGACTTTATAATGTTGAGTTCAACGTAAAAGATGCAGAAATTCGTAGTGGAACATATTTGTTAAAGACTAAAATTAATAATAAGACACAAACAAAAGAAATTGTTGTTATAAAATAGTTATTTATTAGGCGAGGTTAGTAGTTAGAGGTCAGAAAACAGTAAGATTTAATGATGATTCTCACTTTTAATTTCTAACCTCTAACTTTTATATCTTCTTCCCTTCCATTTATATTTTCCCAGGTTTCCATAAATAACCAACCAAACAATATATAACGGATAGAAAATGTGAACCAGTGGAATGAATATATGTAATTTTTGTTTTTTAAAAAATGCTAATATATGAGCAAGAAAAATCCAATCGGCAATTAATTTGATAAAAAACAAAAAAAAGTACACCATATATCCATGAGTAAATAATTTGACCAACCAAAAAACTAATAAACCACATGAAAGGAAAATAATACTTCCAGAAACAATAATATCTTTATCGTTATAATAACTGCTTTTTGATGCCCACCTTATTCTTTGGTTTATGAAGTCTTGTATTGTAATTGGAGGTTTTGTTAGTACTAAAGCAGATAATGATTTTATTGCTTTAATAGCTGACGGATGTTTTTTTTTCACATGATGCAATAAAAAAGTATCATCTCCGGATATAGTTTTTTGTTTTAAAGGATCATTGAGTTCCAAATAGGCTTGTTTTTCCACCATTAAATTTGCCCCATTACAGAATATGGGTCTGTTAATAGCGGCAGAACCAATTCCCGAACCAACCAAACTCAAGAATTCAAGGTTTTGAATACGACTAAACAAAGAGTCATTAGTTTGAAAATCAACTGGTCCGATAATTAGTTTTGGTTTGTTTGAATAAAAGTAAAAGTCAACAAAACTACTTATCCACTTTTTGGGAATAAAACAATCAGCATCCGTTAAAAGTATTAATGTCCCTGTTGCGTGATTTATAGCATAATCAACAGCTTGCTTTTTGCCAGACATACTTTCGGGCAAATTAAGCAATTTGACGGAGCGGTATTTTGAAAGGT
>CAZWGG010000338.1:2933-6284 GCA_964633305.1 uncultured Bacteroidales bacterium | reverse complement strand
CACAATATTAAATCACTATCTTCTCATGAAAATCCAAGAACTATTTTTGATGTTTTGGATACATCAATTCTTAAAGTCTTGCTAAAAAAATACATCAATTATCATATGTTAGAGGGTGAATACTATTATGCGATTATTAAAACTGCAAATGATTCTGTCATCTATTCATCTCCGGGATATCCACTTTTCACTGAAAAAATCAGGCCATATAAGGCGTGCCTGTCGTGTATCTGGAAAGAAGAATATTATCATTTAGCTTTATGGTTTCCTCATCGAAACAAATTGATTCTTTTTGAATTGTCCCTTTGGCTATTTTGGTCATTTTTATTTATTCTAATTGTAATTTTTAGTTTTACGTATACCATTCACACAATTCTGAGACAAAAAAAGCTCTCGGAAATGAAAAATGATTTTATTAATAATATGACACACGAATTTAAAACTCCTATTTCTACCATTGCCCTTGCAGCGGAAGTACTTTTAAACCCCGATAGCGGGTCATCGGGTGACCGGATAAAAAAGTATTCGAAAATAATTTTTGATGAGAACCTTCGAATGAGAAACCAGGTTGAAAGAGTTTTAGGGATGGCATTACATGAAAAGGGAAAAATAAAACTGAATAAAACAAAAATTGATGTTCACGATTTAATTAAAAGTACAGTAGATAACCTTTGTCTTGATCATTGTGAAAAGAAAATGGCAGTCACTTATAATTTTGATGCACAAAACTATATACTAAATGTTGATAATGTTCATATTACAAATGTCATTAGTAATATTATTGAAAATGCTTTGAAATACTCCGGAAATAATGCAAAACTGAAAATTATTACAAATGATCATCAAGAAGGTATTCTCATTTCATTTATTGACAACGGAATTGGAATGACCCGTGAAACACAAAAGCATATTTTTGAGAAGTTTTACAGGGTACCGACCGGAAATGTTCATAATGTAAAAGGTTTTGGGCTAGGGCTTCATTATGTTAAAACTATGATTGAGGCACATAATGGATATATTACAGTCCAGAGTGAATTAAACAAAGGAAGCAGGTTTGATGTTTATTTACCGAATACCAACAATTTAAGAAAGTGAGAAAATGGCAAAATCTAGAGGAAAAATCTTGCTAATTGAGGATGATAAAAACCTTGGGTTCATTATTAAAGATTTTCTTGAAATGTCAAAATTTAATGTAATACTGCGTGATAACGGACAAGATGGTTTAAAAGAATACTCAAAAAAATCGTTCGACCTTGTGTTATTGGATATAATGTTACCATTAGTTGATGGCTTTACTGTAGCTGAAGAAATACGAAAACAAAACTGTGAAATTCCCATAATATTTATCACGGCTAAATCAATGAGTGAAGATAAAATTAAGGGGTTTAAAACAGGTGCCGATGATTATATAACTAAACCTTTTAGCACCGAAGAACTTAAACTTAGGATTAATGCCATAATGCGGAGAACACGTATTCAGGTTCCTTCTAAAAAAGAAGAAGCAACATATGAAATAGGAAAGTATACATTTGATTATAAAAATCTTTTACTTGTTTATTCTCAAGGAGAACAGCGACTTACAAAAAGAGAAGCAGATGTATTAAATATGCTTTGTATGAATATAAATAATGTATTAAGAAGAGATATTGCTCTAAAATCAATATGGGGAGAAGACGATTATTTTATGGGACGAAGTATGGACGTTTATATAACAAAACTCCGTAAATATTTAAAAGACGATCCCTCTGTTTCGATCATAAATATCCATAACACAGGATTTATGCTCGAAGTTAAAAGCTAATTGAAGGTATAAGGTATTTTTATTTTCATTAGTCGGAAGTAAGAAGACAGAAATCTGAAGTGAAAAGTCAACTTCGATCTTCCGACTATAATACAATTTCTTACAATTGGACTTTTAAATTTAATTTGCATCAGTTGTATTCTTATTTTATTAAAATTTACTCTAACGTTATCTTTCCTGTATCGAGGTAACTATAGTCCAGGTTAAACACTTTATAAAAATAAATGCCTTTGTGGAGGTTTTTCCGACCAAGAATAAATTTATTTGATACGATATTTGATTGACTATATACTTTCTCGCCATTAATATCAAACAAATCAAGCGAATAAGGCAATATTATCTCCTCAGGAATGGTTATAACCGTAAAACAGGTAAATGGATCAGGTGAAATATCTAATGTTTTACTATCTATCTTAATCTTTTCCATCTTTTATTTAGTTTGTTTACCTAATCCATATTCTCAAAGTTCGTGCCAATAATTATAAAAACTGCTCAATGGTTTTTAGAAAAGGATCTATCTTAATAGGTTTTGCTATATAAGCATCACAACCAGCTTTTAAACAAGTTTCTTCATCAGAAGACATAGCATAAGCTGTTTGGGCAATGATGGGTAAAGTTTTCCTGAACTTTCTAATTTCTCTTGTAGCCTGAAAACCATCTAATTCAGGAAGTTTAATATCCATCAAAACTAAGTCTATTGCTGTATTTTGCCGACAAAAATCTACTGCTTCAAGACCGTTTTTAGCGCGAATTAGCTTTGCATTAGTCGGATTTATGATGGTTTCAATAAATGAATAGTTAATATCTTCATCTTCAGCTACTAAAATTATTTTATTTTCCCAATTAAATGCTTCTTTTCGTTTAATTATAAATTGTTTTATTCTTTCTCCAACTGAATAAGGTATTTTTAAATAAAAGATTGACCCGACATCTGTTTCAGATTCTACCCATATTTGACCACCCAGTTTTTCTGCAAGTCCCTTTGATATAGATAATCCAAGTCCTGTGCCGCCATAAATTTTATTACTCGATCCGGTTGCTTGCCTAAACCTGTCGAACACTATTTTTTGTTCTTCTTCATTAAGTCCAACTCCTGTGTCACTAACAAACAAAATAATAAAATTCCCTTCTAATCTATATCCTACTTTAATTTGTCCTTTTTCTGTAAATTTGTAAGCATTTGATAAAAGGTTGGTTATAATTTGTTCAATCCTCACTCTATCCGAATAAATCCATGAATTTTTGTAAGTAAATTCGTAATCTGTTTTTATTTCAATGGGTTTCTTTTCCTGGTCTATTAAAGTTTGAAAATAAACCACCAGTTGATCTATCAACTGGTTAAGTGAAAAATTTTTATTGATAATTTTTATTTGACCAGCTTCAATTTTTGATATATCAATTATATCTGTAATAATTTGTAATAATTGTTTCCCGAAAGACTTATTTTAAGTCCAGAGTCTCTATTCGAACGATAGGGAGTAAAATATAATAAAAGTGGATTTAAATCCTTCTGAAGATATTTATTTAAAATTATGAACAATTCAAAGTGA
>CAZWGG010000338.1:0-2923 GCA_964633305.1 uncultured Bacteroidales bacterium | reverse complement strand
GAATTTATAATCTCAATAAAGTTCTTTTTTCTTTCTTCAGAGTATTTTTTACTTTTCAGTAGAGTTGAAAATCCAAGAATTGCATTCATTGGTGTCCTTATTTCATGTGACATATTAGCCAGGAAAGCTGATTTAAGCCTGTCACTCTCTTCTGCTTTATCTTTAGCCTTAACAAGTTCGTCATTTATTATTCTTAAAATCTCGTTTTGCTCAGTTATTCTTTTGCTATAGCTTTTTATCTCTTCTTCAGCTTTTTTACGCTTTGTTATTTCAAGCGAAATCCCCGTTATACCAACTACCTGGTTATTCTCATTTATAATTGGTGCCTTAAATGTTTCATGCCATTTATTCCTGGTTTTTTCTTCAACAATAATGGGTTTTCTTGTTTCAATTATTTTTAAATCCTCTCTTGTATATTTTTCCGCCCATTTTTTACTGTAAATATCGAAATCGGTTTTTCCTATTATTTCGTTAATGGAACGTTTCCTTGATCGCGCAAATGCTTCATTAACAATAACGTATACACCTTTATTATTCTTAAGCCAAGCTAAATGATAAAGGTTATTTAGAAATGCTCTTTTTTGCATCTCACTTTCAACAAGAGCTTCTTCTGCCAATTTTTTTTCAGTTATGTCTGTTACCACACCTTCTATTGCTATTGGCTTTCCTTGTTTATCGCGTATTACCAAATTCCGTTGTTGTACCCATATAATTTCACCATTCTTTTTTATTACTTTAAACTCGTAAAAATGGGGAACTTTGCCAAGATATAATTTTTTCCAGTATTTTTTAAAATATTGGAATGAATCGGGATGAATAAGCTTTCGTACCAGCATAGGATTATTTACTATTTCATCCGGGCGATAGCCAAAAACATCATAAGCCTTAGGACTTATATATTCATATCCTCCTTTTTCTATTGACAGTTTATATATAACATCGTTAACATGTTCGTGAACAGAAAAAAACCGGCCTGAATAAAATCTTTTCCCTAATTCAGTAACTTGGCTTGTTTTTCGTTCAAGTTTGCTTTTTAATTTCTCAATTTCTTCCTTTAGATAGGCATTCTCTGCAAACAACTGATTATATGTAAGGCTCTCTTTCATAAAGGTTGAAAAGAATAAATGATATGCGTTAATTCTAAATTAATAATTATTATTGAATTTTTCTCATTTTAAGTTGAATTATTTTTTACCGATAACAAATTGCATTTCACCCAAAAAAATAAGGGTTTCAGCCTATATTCATTTTATTATTTATGAGGTAATCTGTAATTTTGAGTATGTTTCATTAATGTCTGTCTATGAAGTCATGTATCTGATCCTGAATGCTCGAATGTTAAGCTTGCTATTGCCTGTCCCAGTAAATTTATAGTACTTCACCTTTGTAGTACTAAGGTGAAGGGTTTCGCCATAGCTTTCTTGCGACGACCGAAGCTATGCAAAGACAGAGTAGACTCATGGCGAAGGACTTATCGATGGCACAGGTCTGAAATGTGGAATCACGACACGTCAGGACGACCTTTTTGAGAGCAAATGCAACGAAGCATGCGGACTTTATATACGGATTAATTAGTAGAAGGTGAATACTACAGTAATTGAATTTTTAGTAATAGTAATTTTAATTAGCGGTTATATTCTATTTTGTCCCTTGGCTGTTAAAATAGATACAACTAATAATATCTATTTTATAAAGCTCCCGGGCATATTCTGCTTGAGATTAATTATTGGAGATAAAATCTTCTATTTGAAATATTCTATTTTCTTTTTCTCATTTAAAATAAGTCCTGCTAAACCTTCAAAAGGGAAAAAAAGTGACCAAAAAAGAATATCTGCAATTTCAAAACTTAAAGGGTTATGGAAATCTAACCCCAGGCATATCATATTGTTAAAAAAATTAATAGTGACTTTTCGTATAAAAAAATTGACATGTAATATCGATACCGGCGATTATCCGTTAAATGCTCAATTAATACCGGTATGTTTAGCTATGAATAGTAAAAAGGTAAATGTTGTAATAAATTTCAATAATCATAACAATATCTATTTACAAAGCAGAAGTCAATTAATTATGATTTTATATACACTATTGAAGTACTTTATGTTAAACAGATAAAAATTAGTAACCATGGAAGCAAATTTCGAACAATTATTAGACAAATTAACCGATCAGGTAAAAGGCATAGCAAAAACCGAAACCATTATCGGTGAAGAATTTAAAATCGGTCAATTTACCTGCAAACCAATAATAAGGGTTGGATTAGGTTATGGAAGTGGAACCGGAGAGGGTGATGCTCATAAACAAAAAGGTAAAGGCAAAGGAATTGCCGCTGGTGTTGGGATGGGAATTTCACCTGTTGGTTTTTTGGTAACCAAAGGAGATGAAATATCATTTGTGCCGGCTGATCAAAAAAAAGGTCTTCAAGCTATTTTCGAGAAGGTTCCCGATTTGATAGAAAAAATAAAGGAAATGAAAAAGAAGAAGGAGGAAGGTGAAACAAAATAATTAGCCTATACTTTTTACCCGGTTAAAGGAAATAGCTCTTAATAATCCGGTGGGATTGATCAATTGATATCGCACAACTCCAAGATTCTCAGGAAGATTGGTGAGGAAGGTTCCACGAATCCTCTCAATGAATTTATTTTCTTCCATCCACTGAAAAATACTATTAATATGTCCAAGTGAGATATCTTTCTCAATTTTATATACTAGCAACCAGTCAGGCATGATGTGACATTCTCTATGTCCACAGTGATTACCAGAAAGCGGGTGATCAAGATACTTTGAAGGAAGTGATATCTCTTCAACAAGGAGAATCAATACTTTTTCGAGAAGTTTTATGTCATATCCCCTTTTAACAATATTTCTGAAATCCTTCTTAAACTTGCTGGAGTATCTGATCTTAAGCATTTAAATCCTCCAT
>CAZWGG010000337.1:0-6294 GCA_964633305.1 uncultured Bacteroidales bacterium | reverse complement strand
GATTTGGAGAAACTTCGGCACACAGCTATATTAAAGGGATTAATAAATGAAGATGCTTTTCTTTCTGATAAACAATTGTACGATATGGTTTTTCTACCCGGGTTTTCAACAGCCGAAAATATTACTGATATCTCGGGTCGTGGAGTTGGTATGGATGTTGTAAGACAGAAAATAGCAAATATCAGGGGTGAAATTGAGTTAGAATCTCATTTAAATAAAGGAACCAAACTCACGTTAAAAATACCTTTAACTTTATCAATTATTGATGGCTTATTAGTAAAAGTCGGTAATATTCATTATATTATTCCTTTATCAGCAATTTATAAAATATATGCCATTGATCATCTTGAAATTGAAAATAAGTTTAATAACCTTGTTGTTCTTGATGATGAACGTATTTCATACTTCAATTTAAGAGATGAATTCAATTTGGGTAAAACAGAGGAAAAAACAGAACAAATAATTGTGGTTCAGTATGAAAATCAAAAAATAGGCTTAGTTGTTGACTATGTAGTCGGAGAATACCAAGCTGTACTTAAACCATTAGGCAAACATTATAAAAATCAAGAAATAATTTCTGCAGCCACAATACTAGGAGACGGGACTATTGCATTAGTTATTGATACTAACAGGGCAGTAAATCATTTTGCAAACTTAATTACCTATACGGAGGATTAACTATGAACACAAATGAAGTAAAATCACAAACTAATTCTTATTTAACTTTCAAACTGGGTGATGAAATTTTTGCAGCAAATGTTTCAAATATTTTGAACATTCTTGAAATGACAAAAGTTACAAAAGTACCCAAAGCACCCTCTTATATGAAGGGGGTAATTAATTTAAGAGGAAGTGTGCTACCTCTAATCGATACACGTATAAAATTTGGAATGCCTGAAACAGAATTCACAACAAATACATGTATTCTCGTCCTAGAACTTATTTTAGACAATGATTCGGTAAGAGTCGGGGCTCTTGTTGATGCTGTGCAGGAGGTACTTGAAATTGATGAAAAAGATTTACAACCTCCACCAAGTATTGGAAGCAAGTATAAATCTGAATTTATTGATGGTATGGCAAAAGTAAATGATGAGTTTGTAATGATATTGAATGTAGAACAAATTTTTTCAACCGATGACATCATTAATTTAAAGGAAGTTACCGAAGATGTGAAGAATGTTGAGCAAGAAGAAGAAAATATTGAAAAAAAAAATAAAAACAATAAAAAAACAAAATAAATATTGGGATATGAATAGAATCCGGAAAAAATCAGTATTCCTTTTCTTCCAGTTGTCATCTATAAGTAGAAAAAAAATAATATCAAATTTGCAACAGCAATTTATAATAAAAGTGAACCATTCTTGCCAGGTTTGATTTGAAGTTATTTGAATATTCCAATTTAGAATTTATATATGGAACAAAAAATTGATACTGGCCAATCAAACCTTTCTGAATATTTTGCGGCTAAAATTAGCAATAAGGATTTCAATAGGTTGAGTGAATTTATAAATCAACAATATGGAATAAAGATGCCTCCTGCAAAAAAAGTAATGCTGCAGAGCCGGCTCCAAAAACGGTTAAGGACACTCAATATTACAAACTTTAAAGATTATGTAGACTATGTCTTCTCAGACAAGGGACAAAATGAAGAGGTAATTCACATGATAGATGTAGTAAGTACTAATAAAACTGATTTTTTCAGGGAACCTGTTCATTTTGATTTCTTGCTGGACCAAATTTTACCTAATTTTTATTCTAACACAAAAAATTCCATTCTAAAAGTATGGAGTGCTGGCTGCTCAAGTGGCGAAGAACCTTATACTATTGCAATAGTTTTAAATGAATTTACAGAAAATCATCCGGGTTTTGGCTATACTATTTATGCTACCGATATATCTACTATAATGCTAAAATCTGCTGTTAATGCAATTTATAAAGAAGAAAAAATAGATAATGTACCTATGTTAATTAAAAAAAAATATTTTTTAAGAAGTAAAAACAGGGAAGAAAAAAAAGTAAGAGTTGTTTCTCTCTTAAGAAGAAAAATAGTATTTGAAAGATTTAATCTTATCAATGATAACTATAACACTTCTGATATTTTTGATATTATATTTTGTAGAAATGTTCTAATATATTTTAATAAAGAAACACAACAAGCTATTCTAAACAAATTATGCTCACGATTAAAAAATAACGGAATCATCTTTCTTGGTCACTCTGAATCTATTGCAGGGTTGGACCTTCCATTAAAACATATACAACCAACTATTTTCAGACGAATATAGATTATATAAACAATAAAAACATCCATCATGATAAAGATCTCTGATGAAGAACTATTAGATGAATTAAAACGAAGGTTTGAAGAAAACAAAAAAACAGTTAGCGAACTCCATCGATTAAACAGCACATTAACGGAAGTTAATAAAAAGCTTTCAGACGCTGAATCAATGAAAAGTCACTTTATTTCAAATATAAGTAATGAAATGATAAATCCGTTTACTTCTATTCTGGCACTTTCGAAAAGCATATTAGAGGTAGAAAAAGAAAACTGGAAAAAAGTAACTTCACTGGTTTCATTAATCCATACTGAGGCATTTAATCTCGATTTTCAGTTTAAAAACATTTTTGCAGCTGCAAAAATAGAAGCTGGTGAAATATACCCGGAAATTTCAAAAGTGAATATCGAAGGGGTGATAAATGAAGTCATCGATTCATTTAAATATGAAGCAAAGCAAAAAAAGCTTACGGTTACTTTTAAAACTAAAACCAAAGCAAAATCTTTTTATTTTAAAACAGATCCGGAAAAATTAAAGTTAATTCTATCTAACCTTCTAAGTAATGCTATAAAATTCAGTAATGAAAATGGAAAAATAGAAATTGAAAATAATTTTGTGAAAGACAAGATGATAGTTGAAGTACGTGATTATGGACAAGGTATTTCGAAAGAAAATCATGAAATAATACTTGACAGGTTTAAAAAACTTGACACAGGTATTAATTCTATAAATCGTGGCCATGGACTCGGATTATCTGTTATCAAAGCTACAATTGATTTACTTGAAGGAGAATTTGAAATTGATAGCAAACTTGAGAATGGGGCTACTTTTACTTTTTCAATTCCCGAATCGGAGGCTGTAAGCGAAGGATTTACTATAGATGGAAATGAATTATTGTTTGAGGAGGAGATATCTTGAATAACAATACAATAACTACAAAAGTAAATCATTTTCTTTACCCTTCTGCTTTATTTGCCAGTAAAGAACCATACCTTGTGACTACAATTTTAGGATCGTGTGTTGCTGTATGCTTTTGGGACAAGATAAAAAAAGTAGGAGGTATAAATCACTACATGCTTCCATTATGGAACGGGCAAGGTTTAGCTTCTCCTAAATATGGAAATATAGCAATAAATAAGTTACATGAAAAAATGTTACAATTAGGTTCGACAAAAGAAAATTTACAAGCAAAAATCTTTGGAGGAGGGGAAGTAATTGAAACTACAGTATACCAATATAGTATTGGACAACGAAATATTGAAATTGCAGAAAATACTCTTCGAGAGCTAAATATCAATATTGTTGCTTCAAGTATTGGAGGAAAAAAAGGAAGGAAAATTCTTTTCGATACATCTACAGGAGAAGTCAGACTGAAATTTATTAATAGTAGTCAATAATTAAAATATTGTAAATAATTTAGTAAATTAATATAAATAAGTGAATTAATGAAAAAAAAAATCAGGGTATTAATTGTTGATGACTCGGCTGTTGTTCGCCAAACATTATCACAAATTCTAAATTCCGACCCTGATATTGAAGTAATGGGAACTGCTTCCGACCCTTTTTTTGCAGCCAAAAAAATAGCAAAAGAAATACCCGACGTTATAACGCTCGACATTGAAATGCCAAGAATGGACGGACTGACATTCCTTAAAAAAATCATGTCGCAACATCCAATTCCTGTGGTTGTAATTTCCAGCTTAACATCAAAAAGTACAGAAACCGGTATCCGTGCCCTTGAATATGGTGCAGTTGAAATTATTACCAAACCACAGCTTAATACTAAACAATTCTTTGAAGAATCAAAAATTCGTATATGTGATGCCGTAAATGCCGCAGCAATAGCAAAAATTAAAAGAAAGATCATTTCTTCTCATCAAAGAACTGTTGAACCTAAATATTCTGCTGATGCTATCATACCAAAAGTTAATGTAAAAAGTATGATTGAAACAACAGAAATTGTTGTTGCTGTGGGTGCATCAACCGGAGGTACAGATGCCTTATTGATATTTCTTCAAAATATGCCTCCTGATTCTCCTGGGATTGTCATCGTCCAACATATGCCGGAATACTTTACCCGCTCTTTTGCTAACCGGCTGAATGATCTATGCCCTATTTCAGTTAAAGAAGCCGAAAACAATGAACGTGTTACCAGGGGAAAAGCACTTATAGCCCCCGGTAATCATCATATGCTTTTGAAACGTAGTGGGGCCAGGTACTATGTGGAAATAAAGGATGGCCCTCTGGTAAACAGGCATCGTCCATCTGTTGATGTTCTTTTCAGATCAACAGCAAAATATGCCGGAAAAAATGCTATTGGTATTATTATGACGGGAATGGGCGATGATGGGGCACGTGGGCTTTTGGAAATGAAACAAGCAGGGGCATACACTATCGCGCAGGATGAAAAATCGTGTGTTGTCTTTGGTATGCCAAATGAAGCTATAAAATTAAATGCATCAGAAAAAGTGTTACCTTTAGACCAAATAGCTTCCCATATTTTTAAACGTTGAAATCATACTATTTTAAAAAATATTAGTATAAAAATCATCCTTATTCAAAAAAATATGCAAGATTAAAAAATATTAGTTATTTTTAGAAATAAACAGTTTGTCTATTTTGTTCAGAAAAACATAAATATGGAAACAAAAGACCAACAAGGACTCATTCAGCAAAATACCATATTTTCTTTTATTCTTTCTTTATTCTTTCCTTTACTTAGTATTATTATTGAACTAATTAAACATAATGATATACCCTACACTTTTAGGGGATTATGGATGATTTATTCGAATAACCCAATACAATGGATTACCCTTTCCTCAATAATTGTTATTCCTTTAGTTATCTACTACTTATCCAGAAAATATTCTGCTATTCTGGTTGAAAAACAAAATAAACTTGATATAGAGCAAAGCAGGACTAAAAAAATAAATACATATATACAAAACCTGACCAATGAAAACTTTTCTGTTGACTTTGAAGTCTCAGGCGAAGATGATATTATCGGAAAATCATTAATTAATTTTAGAAATAATATCAAAGCCAATAAAGAATTACAGGATAAACGCAGACAAGAAGATGAACAGAGAAACTGGACTGCCGAAGGACTTGCTAAATTTGGTGATATTCTCAGGAACAACAATGATAATTTGGAAAATCTGTCATTTAATGTAATAAAAGAGCTTTCAAAGTATATTAATACCACCCAGGGCTCATTCTACCATTTGAATAATGAAGATGAAAACAATATCTTTTTCGAACAGACTGCCCTGTTCGCTTATGATCGCAAAAAATTTGCCGACCAGAAAATAAAATGGGGTGACGGACTCATAGGAACTTGTGCTCTTGAACGCAAAACTATTTATATGACAAAAGTTCCCGAAAACTACGTTAATATTACCTCTGGTCTTGGACAAGCAAATCCTAAATGCATATTACTTGTTCCGCTGATAACAGAGGAAGACCTTTATGGTGTTATTGAATTCGCTTCGCTAAATCCTTTACAAAAGCATGAAATAAATTTTGTTGAACGTGTTGCTGAAAATATTGCCTCAACAATGTCGAGTGTCCAAACTAATATTAAAACAGCTAAATTTCTTGAGGCAACTAAAGAAAATGAACAAACAATGGCTGCCCAGGAAGAAGAAATGAGACAAAATATGGAAGAGCTCCAGGCAACCCAGGAAGAACTGTCCCGTCAAGCAGATAAATTTATAAAACTTGAAAACACGGTTAATCATACGATGATAAGGGCAGAGTATGAAGCAGACGGAACCTTAATTTATGCAAACACTAAATTTCTCATGAAACTTGAGTATAAATCAAATACTGAAGTTGAAGGAAAACATATTTCCATGTTTATAGGTGATAAAGACAAAGAATGGTTTTTTCAAATATGGACAGACCTCTCAAAAGGAGGAAGGCACTTTGAAGGGTATATGAAACATGTTTCAAAAAGCGGGAAAGATTTATGGACTATGGCCACATATACCTGTATAAGACTTGATGATGG
>CAZWGG010000336.1:0-6328 GCA_964633305.1 uncultured Bacteroidales bacterium | reverse complement strand
CCCAACAAATCTATAAGAAAAAAAGTAATTTTGCAAAACATTTGCTATAAGAATTATTAAATAGTAATTTATATTTCATCAATATTTTAGTTCATTTAACATGAATTCTAACGACATCCGTCAAAAATTTGTAACTTTTTTTGAAGATAAAAATCACAAGATTTTACCTTCTGCACCCATGGTTGTGAAAAATGATCCAACCCTTATGTTTACCAATGCTGGTATGAACCAGTTTAAGGATATTTTTCTGGGCAATGCCCCTGCTGAATATTCACGTGTAGCAAATACACAAAAATGCTTGCGGGTAACAGGAAAACATAACGACCTTGAAGAAGTTGGGCACGATACTTACCACCATACCATGTTTGAAATGTTGGGTAACTGGTCTTTTGGAGATTATTTCAAACAGGAAGCAATAAGTTGGGCATGGGAATTTCTGACTGATGAACTTGAGATTGATAAGTACCGACTTTATGTTACCATTTTTGAAGGGGATGAATCCGAGGGACTGGAGAAAGATGATGAATCATATATACGATGGAAATTTCAGTTAAATAATGATGTAGATAGAATTATCTTGGGAAATAAAAAAGATAACTTCTGGGAAATGGGAGATACAGGGCCATGTGGTCCATGTTCTGAAATCCATATTGATCTGCGCAGCGATGAAGAAAGAAAGAAGAAAGACGGGAAATACCTGGTTAACCAGGGGCATCCGAAGGTGATAGAAATTTGGAACCTGGTGTTTATTCAATATAACCGAAGAGTCGACGGAAAACTGGTTTACCTGCCCCAAAAACATGTGGATACAGGTATGGGGTTTGAGAGATTATGCATGGTTATGCAAGGAAAAACATCGAATTATGACACGGATATATTTCAACCTATAATACAAGAAATAGCGAAACTCTCGAAAGTAAATTATGGCCATTCGGAAGAAACAGATATCGCTATGCGTGTTGTTGCCGATCATTTAAGGGCAATATCTTTTTCCATTGCCGATGGTCAACTGCCTTCAAATGTAAAAGCCGGTTATGTGATAAGAAGGATACTAAGGCGGGCAGTAAGGTATAATTATACTTTCCTGGAACATGTTAAGCCGGTAATTTATAAATTAGTGAATGTCCTGGCCCAAAACATGGGGGAAGCTTTCCCGGAGTTAAAAGCACAGCAGCAACTTATTGAAAAAGTTATCAAAGAAGAAGAACAATCCTTCTTAAGAACCCTCGAAACTGGGATAAAATTATTGGACCAGGTAATTGAGAACACAAAGAAAAGGAATGATAAAGTTATAGCCGGTAAGAATGTTTTTGAATTATATGATACGTATGGGTTTCCTTTAGACCTTACCGAACTCATTTTGAAAGAGCATAACCTTGTAGTTAACCACAAGGAGTTTGAAAACGAAATGAAGAAACAAAAAGAACGTTCAAAAAAAGCTGCAAGCATCAATACCGGCGACTGGTTAATTATCGACCAGGAAAAAGAGAACAATTCCGAAAATTTTGTTGGTTACGATCGAATGGAAACAGATATTAAAATTACTCGTTACCGGGTTGTTAAAACGAAAGAGAAAGAAATATACCAACTGGTTTTTGACCGAACACCCTTTTATGCCGAAAGTGGAGGACAGGTTGGCGATATAGGGTTTATTACTGATGGAAAAGAAAAAATAAAAATTACAAACACCATTAAAGAGAATAACCTGGTAATTCATCTTGTAACAAAACTTCCTTCGTACCCTGAGTCAACTTTTAAAGCTGTTGTAAATAGAGGACTTAGATTAGATACTGCAAGTAACCACACGGCTACGCACCTGCTTCATTATGCTTTACGAAAAGTACTTGGAGATCATGTAGAACAAAAGGGATCATTGGTACATTCTGAATATTTACGTTTTGACTTTTCACATTTTCAAAAAGTTACAGATGAAGAATTAGAACGAATTGAAAAAATTGTAAATCAGAAAATAAGGGAAAACATTTCTTCCGATATAAAACAAATGCCTTTTACAAAAGCAAAGGAACAAGGTGCTATGGCATTGTTTGGTGAAAAGTATGGTGATATGGTAAGGGTAGTAAAATTCGACGAATCGGTTGAATTATGCGGGGGAACACATGTAAGTTCTACAGGTGAAATAGGGTACTTTAAAATACTTTCTGAAAGTGCCATTGCAGCAGGAATACGAAGAATAGAAGCTATTACTGGATCAAAATTCGAGGAATACCAACACAACAATGAAAAAACCATAAAGAAAATAAAAGAAATACTTAAAAATCCACAAAACCCTGATAAAGCATTACAAAACCTGGTAAATGAAAATGCTAGCCTGCAAAAACAAGTGGAAACATTTAAACGGGAAAAGATTCAAAACCTAAAAAATCAATTGATACAAAAAATTCATAAAAAGAATGGTATAAACCTTATAGCTGAAAAAATTGAAATAGATTCAGGTGAATCAATTCGCGATTTGGCTTTTCAGTTAAAAGGACAAATTGAAAATCTTTACTTAGTCCTGGGAGCCAATTTCAATGGTAAACCCAGCTTAACAGTAATGATATCGGATAATCTTATAAAAGAACAAAACCTTAACGCTGCTCAAATAGTTCGTGAAGCAGCAAAAGAAATTAAGGGAGGAGGTGGAGGACAAACCTTTTATGCAACAGCTGGAGGAAAAAATCCGGATGGTATGGAAAATGCCATTGCAAAGGCCGTTATGTTTGTAAAATAGCTAAACTAGATTTCATCTGTTTTTAATTAATTACTATATTTGAGCTTAATTAACATATAACCTGCCCTATTCAAAAAATATACTTTTATCTGTGCTAAAGCAGGTTAGCCTGATTTAGTTACATTTAGTTTTTGATGAAAACTTAGAGTAACTTAATCGCAATGAGTTTAATAAGTGATATTTGTGAATTAAATAGGCTACCACTATGGAAATAACTCGAACTTTTGATATCCTCGATAATTATACTCATGAAATTCCCGATAAAAAAGATGCCCTGGCCGGGAAACAACATGGGTTTTGGACAAGATATTCATCAAAAGAGTATGTTAATTATGCATATCAAATAAGTTATGGTTTGCTTGCCTTGGGATTTAAGAAAGGAGATAAAATTGCCATCATATCCAATAATCGTCCGGAATGGAATTTCTTAGACATGGGAATGGCACAGGTTGGCATAATAAATGTTCCTATTTTCCCTACAATTAGTGATGAAGATTTCACTTACATACTGAAGCATTCAGAACCTACCATTCTAATTGTTTCAGATAAAACATTATATGAAAAACTAGTACCAATTGCCAGTAATATTGGGTCAATTAAAGAGATATATTCATTTAACAAATTTGAAAATGTTAAAAGCTGGGAGGAAATAGCAGATCTAGGGAAAAAGAACCAATCGAAATACGAAAAAAAGCTTTCTGATATTAAAAAAAGCATTAAACCCGAAGAACTGCTTACTATTATCTATACTTCCGGTACTACAGGAAATCCAAAAGGGGTTATGCTTTCCCATAATAATATTGTAAGCAATATTAAGTCCATTACCCAGATTTTTTATTTTAACTACAAACATACCACATTAAGCTTTTTACCAATAAGTCATGTTTTCGAACGTACAATAAATTATTATTTTCAATATAAAGGATTAAGTATTTATTATGCAGAAAACATGGGTACCATTGCTGATAACTTACGTGAAGTAAAACCTCATATATTTATTACAGTACCTCGCTTACTTGAAAGGGTATACGATAAAATTATAGGTAAAGGGAAAGATTTAAAAGGATTTGAGAAAAAGGTATTTTTCTGGTCGGTGAATTTAGGATTAAAATATGATATTAATAATCGAAATGGTTGGTTTTACAATCTAAAGCTAAAAATTGCCAATAAACTTATATTTAGTAAATGGCGTGAAGCTCTGGGGAATAATGTAGAACTAATTGTTGCCGGTGCAGCGGCTTTACAGCCCCGGTTAGCAAGGGTATTTAATGCTGCTGGTATTCCATTGGTTGAAGGCTATGGAATGACAGAAGCCTCACCGGTTATTGCAGCAAACCGTCCCCCATACACAAATGAAGTAAGGTTAGGAACTGTAGGTCCGGCCATACCAGGGGTTAAAGTTAAAATTGCAGACGACGGTGAAATACTGTGCAAAGGACTAAATGTGATGATGGGCTACTACAAAGAACCCGAACTAACCAAAGAAGTTATTGATAAAAACGGGTGGCTTCATACCGGTGATATTGGGACTATGGTCAACGGAAGATATATTAAAATAACCGACCGTAAAAAAGAAATATTTAAACTTTCCAGCGGAAAATATGTCGCCCCGCAGGTTATTGAGAACAAGTTCAAAGAATCATTATTTATCGAACAAATTATGGTAGTGGGTGAAAATGAAAAATTTGCCAGTGCACTTATTTCTCCAAATTTTCCTTATTTACATAACTGGTGTACGTTGCACGATGTAAAATTTCGAGATAACCTGGAATTGATTAAAAATAAAAAAATTATAGCACGATATCAGCAAGAGGTAAATGAAATGAATAAACAACTGGGGCAAACAGAACAAATTAAACGCTTTAGGCTTGTTCATGAAGAATGGTCTCCATTAACCGGAGAATTGTCTCCAACACTCAAGTTGAGAAGAAATGTTATTGCAAAAAAATATAATAATGTACTCAAAGAAATATACGCTGTGCAAAAAAATAGTATGATTACTGCTTAAGTGGAACCTAAAATTAAAATGTTCCAACTGATTACATCAACTCATAAAAAGCAAATAACCAGGCTGGCTCAACAATTCAGCATGGTTGACATTTCTGCTGTTGTTTCGGATTTGACTAAACTTATTGAAAAAATCAGATCAGATATTCCGGAAAGAAAAAGAATATCTTTTGGTCGCTACAGCATCATTAAAAAAATGGGTTTTGAATTGTATCCATTGATCCTTGAAACAGGATTTGCTATTTTTGATTTTTCCCTGGCTGTTTTTAATAATCCAAATTATGATCAGTTTGTCAGAAGCCTTGCTATACAGCTTGTTTCTATTTATGGTACTGAAACTAAAGATTTAAAGAAAGTCTTACCTTTTTTTGAAAAAGCCTCTACTGATGAACACTGGGAAGTGAGGGAATGTTCGGCGGGCTTTATTGGAAAATTAACCAAAAAGTATCCGATAGAGATGCACAAATGGTACTTAACAATGGTTAATTCAGAGAATCCTCTGCAGCGACGTTTTGCCAGTGAATCACTTCGGCCTGTCTCCGATAACCGCTGGCTTTATAAGCAACCGGAATTTGCTTTTTCTGTTATTAAATACCTTTTTAAAGAACCAGTAGCTTATCCACGAGCATCTGTGGGAAACAATCTTAGTGACTGGATGAGAATTGATGAAAAACTGACTTATAAAATAGTAGAAGAACTGGCTAAAAATGGTGATAAAAACTCGTATTGGATAGCCTATCGGGCTTGCAGAAATCTGGTTAAAAAAGAGCCTATTATGGTTATGGATATGCTGGGAGTTGATACATATAAGTACAAGGATAGAATTTATTCCAGAAATAATAAGAATACCATTGGATAAAATACAATTACATGTGTATATCTTTTTTTAAATAGATTAATATCAACAGGTTATTAGTTTTTTTTATCATTTTTTGTAACTTAGGAGAAAGACTGGCTAATATATGAAGATTCATGAACTAAGCATAAGAAAAAAGTTAGTAATAGGATTTGGCATAATAGCATTTATAACTCTTATTATAAGTGTTTTGGCTATTTACCAAATACAAATAATCAGCAAAAACTCCAACTTTATGTATAAACACCCGTTAACAGTAAGTAATTCGGTTCGTGATATAAATATTTATATTAATGCTATACACCGTTCAATGAAAGATGTGGTATTAGCCAAGAATAAGGAACAAATTGATAGTACATTAGAATTAATAGATGGGTATAACAATAAGGTACTTGAAGCATTCAACATAGTTTTTGACAGATTTTTGGGAAACAAAAAAGACGTTGAAGAAGCCTATGCCTATTTTAAAAACTGGGAAAGAATAAGAAATGAAGTTATTTTTTTGAAGATAAAAGGTGAAGATGAGGCAGCATCGGATATAACCACTGGTAAGGAGGCTGATCATGTGGAGCAATTGTTGCGAAAAACAAAAGTAATGACCGATTTTGCCCAACAAAAAGCCGATAGTTTTTATAAACAGGTAAAAAATACACAACAAAACAGTAAAGTAATTTTTGTACTAATTATTATTGTATTACTAATAATTAGCCTGTTATTTGCCTATACTATTTCAA
>CAZWGG010000335.1:0-6328 GCA_964633305.1 uncultured Bacteroidales bacterium | reverse complement strand
CCAATTGTTGTTTCAAGGTTATACAACAAACAATTCAAATCAACAGGAATAATATGGGTAGTATTAATTGATTCTACATTTTGTTTATCTTCAAACCACCTGACACTAAAATCCCACCCTGATTCGGCAGCTGCGCGTATGTCTCTGAAAATATTCGAATCCCGTCCAGACTTTTCAAAAGTTGCAATATCTTCCCTGTATGATTCAGGTCTGGGTGTAGATAATGCATCCCAATATCTGTTTAATATTGTACTGTCATCAAGCAAAACAACCCTGGCGTATGCCTTATTGTTGAGTGATAAACCATAGGTTCCGTTCATCCAAAATTTATATTCATCTTCCAGTGCAGAAAGATAGTTTACCATACTATCTTTACCTTCAACATTTATGAGTAGCTGAACCATTAATGAATAAAAAGGCAGTTGCGAACGGCTTAAATAATATGACCGGTTTCCATTGGGTATATGGCCAAATTTTTGTATTAAATACGTGAAATTATCAACCATGCTTTTTATTAATCCTGTTTTGTTACTAACTTCTAGTCCTAGCATAGTAAAATAACTGTCCCAATAATATATTTCGTTGAATCTTCCACCAGGGACAACGTAAGGTTTTTTAAGGGCAATTAATGAAGATGTAGTTTGTTTCGATGGTTGTTTTGTAAGAATATTCCAAAGTGTATCAATATGTTCGGTTATAGTGTGCGCTGGATTTGTTATATAAGTTTCTCTAACCGTAGTTATTGTATCAAAATATTTTCCAACAAATACTTTAAGATTAAAAGTTTTTAGGTTTTTCTGTTCGTTGTAAGCTAATGTTATAGAATCGATTGATACTAAAGGTGTACAATCTGCAAATTTTTTAGAGTCGGCAAAAATTGCCTGTGTTTGAACGGCTTTAAACAGTTTACCAAAATCATTTGCAGGAAAAACCAATTTATTGTGGTCAATTTTAGAAGAAGTATCAAAGTTTGAACAATTCCAAAAATTTACAATGTAACAGATTAATAATAACTTTTCCATAGAATAAAATATTTCAAAATCTTTTCTTGAAGAAGACCTTTTGTTGTTAGTAGATAAATTTACAGGCCGGTTTGTTTTTTTTGCTTATCGCAAATTTAATAAATCCGCATGCTTTCTTTTTAAATACTTTTTAAAATTTATTTTAACTTTTTTACATACTTTAAAATTTTATCTTATCTGTTCATTTCTATAAATAGCACTTTTTCTTTTCTATGATTACTTTAGATAATGTAGCAAAAACTTTTAGTAATCAACAAGCTGTTGATAATATTTCCTTAAAAGTAAACATGGAAGAAACAATGGTGTTGCTTGTAATAAGTAGTTGTGGAAAAACTATAACACTATGATAAAAAATATTCCGGTTAGTTCTTATAATCCCTATAAACTCAGGCGTAATATAGGATATGTAATACAAGACAGGGGCCTATTTCTTCATCTTACCATAGAAGATAATATTGCTACAGTACCAAAATTACTTGGTTGGAAGAAGAAGAAAATTAAAAACATTACATATGAGCTTCTTGAAATGCCTTTTTTATAAGCACATCAATTCTTATGTTTTGGTTAAGTTACCTACATTCATTTTAATGTACTGATAGCTGATGTTATCAGCTTCCATACTTTATTCCTGTTAATTCCTCTGCTTTTTTCCATAAATTTTGTAGTAACATTTTATCATTGACAAGTGGATTCATCTTACGGCCGGATTTTGGATGGCCTTTAATTTCCAGCCAGCCATTTGGTCCATAAAATTCACCACCGTTTGCATTATGATCAGTAGCGGCAAGAAGAATAGGTAATGCTCCTTGTGCTGTTTTCATTCCTATTAGTTTTGTAGCAAAATTGAAAAAACCACTGTATCTCTGTAATTCTGATTTTGTTATTCCAGGGTGTGCGGCTAAAGAGATAGTACTTGTCTTGACTTTTGAAAGACGATTTTGTAATTCCAATGCGAACAACAGGTCTGCTAATTTGCTCTGGCTGTATTCTCTGATCGGCTTATAAGGCTTTTCCCCACTGAAGTTATTAAAATCAATTTTTCCTTGACGATGGGCAATACTACTTAAGGTAACCACTCGAGATGACGGGGTTTTATTCAATATATCCAACAACAAACCTGTTAATAGAAAATGTCCTATAAAATTCACTCCTATTTGCATTTCAAATCCTTCTTCAGTTTTTGAAAATGGAGGGAACATAACCCCCGCATTGTTTATAAGAATATCTAACCTTTTGTGTTTTGATAAAAAATCACTCACAAAATTTTTTATAGAGTCAAAACCAGATAAATCAAGAATGGATAACTCTGCCTGGCCTGATAATTGTTCTTGCTCTATTTTCTTTAAAGCCATTTTTCCACGTTCTTTATTTCGACAAGCCATAATAACGTGAGCTCCCTTTTTTACTAATGTTCGAGCAGTTTCAAATCCTATACCGGCATTTGAACCTGTTACAATAATAACTTTTCCTGTTTGATCAGAGATATTTTTTTGTATCCAACTTCTTATGTCTTTCATGATGCATATTTTAATTTACTGACTATACAATAAACCAATTATTTTTATTTTGGTTCAGCTTTTTTATTATCAAATTTATTATAAATAATATACTTGAAATATTTTATGATTTTTTTATTTTTGATTTAAAAAAATAAATGAAGGTTGACTCGACGATTGACAAGAACAATAATGTAATATATCGGAAATGTTCAGGTAATGTGAAAATTGAAGATATTATTGATTCGGTTAATTCATCTTTTTTTGAAAAAAGTTTTAAGCGTAACATGAATGCTATCTGGGACTTTCGTGATGCTATTATTCAAATTGATAAGTCTGATTTAAGTAATAGATTTTACCCTGTTATAAAAAAATTAGAAAAGAAAAGGGGTACTGATTATAAAATAGCAATATGGATTTTAAGTGTTGATAATTATATAAAATCGGCAGTTTATCAGGTGTTGTCAGAATTAGCCACTATGCCATTTATTATATCTATTTTTCGATATAAAGACGATATAGTAAAATGGCTTGAAATAGACCCTAATAGTATTGATTACTTTTAATTAGTCTTTGCAAGAAAACGCCAAATACTGCGTTATTCTTGCCTTGAAAATAGTCATTTACAATCAGTAAACTCCTCATTTTCAATGCTTCGAAAGCCTTGTCTTTGACGTTTTCTTATCAAAGACTTTAAAAAATAGGAGTTTTCTGGCAGGCACTAATTAAAAAAATCAGGACTGTTCAAATATTCCTCTAAAAAAGCATATTCCATTTATAAAAAATAATGAAACAGTGGCTTTCCTTCCAATCCTTTTTTCTTCATTTGATCTATTTCTGAAGAATCAAGAGGTTTAAAATCAGACATTAGTTTAAGCGCCATTTCAAAAAGATCCTCGTCTCCAGGAGGGATTAATGCTGTTACCGGATGAGATAGTGTATATCGTAATGCCATTGATGCTTCTGTAGGATCAGTTAATGGTTCATACCAACACTTGAGTAGATCATTTTCATTATTATTATTGGGTCGTGGCCCTTTTGCCATTGATTTGATAGCTAATATTCCCATCTCTTTTTTAAGAGCTTTATCAAGCACTTGTGGGCCAAAGTTTCCTGCATACCATGTCCTGTAATTAACAGGAAAAAGTATTGTATCAAAATCAAATCTATCCATTAATGCCATTGCTGCTTCAACCGAATGAGCAGAAAAGCCCATATATCGTATTTTTCCTTCTTTTTTTGCCCTAACAAAAGTTTCAATGGCTCCATCTGGTCCAAAAATGGTTTCCACGTCCTCAGCAAAGTTTACAGCATGTAGTTGATATAAATCAAAATAATCCGTACGTAAATTTCTCAATGATTGTTCCAATTCTCTTTGTGCTTCTTCTCTTTTTCTTTGTTGAGTTTTACAAGCCAGGAAGATATTTTTTCTGTAAGGTTTAAGGGCCGGACCAAGTTTAATCTCAGCATCACCATAAGTGGGTGCCACATCAAAATAGTTTACCCCATATTTAACTGCTTTACTTACTCGTTTTGAAGCTTCAGAAGTGGTTGCGTTCATTACTACAATTCCTCCGAAACCAATAATGGAAAGTTGTTCACCGGTACGACCTAATGAACGTTTTTCCAATTTACCTGACATTTTTTCACGGTTTACTCCAGTTAGGTTTGCAGGAAAACAACTCAATGTAGGTGCTACAACAGCTGTTATTTTTAAAAATTTACGTCGTTTCATAAATATAACATTGTAATTATATTTTTTAAGTTTTTATACGATGAATTCATTCATAGGGAAAAGATTGTATCACTTCCTAAAGTGTTTTCACAATCATAAGCAAAGTTAAGAAATTAGGCTATAAGTAACCAGATACAAAATTATATTACTTATAGAGTATAGTTTTTGAAGGCTCTGTTTCATATTTTAATTATTATTTGTAACTTATAAAACAATTGAGATAATGAAATCGATAAAACTCAATTTGCAATTCAAACACAATAATTTTCTATTTATTAACCTCAAAATTAATTAAATTATGGAAAATTCTACATTTGTTAATTTTTATGCTAAAATTAAATTTTTTGTTGTTATTTGTTCCCTTCTCACGGTGACTATAAATGCACAACAAAAGAAAGTTGCTTCAAAAATATCAGCCGATTTAGCTGGACTTACTGAAGACACAAAAGCTCTCACTAAAAAGAAAACAATTCCTGGTGCTTCTGGGTTTATTCCATACCCTAGTGATGTAAAAATTCGGGGTGGAAGTTACGTTTTGATAGATGTTATAGCCAAGGATAACACAAGTGCCCTGAAGAAGGAACTCGAAGATATTGGAATGATAAATGCTGCAAATTTTGGAGGGAAAGTGTCCGGTTTTTTACCCATTGATGCTATTAATAAACTAGAAGATATCAAAAATCTTCAATATGCCTCTTCATCCTGTAAGCCATTAACAAATAGTGGGAAAGCATTAACAAATGGCGATATAGCACTTAAAAGTAATTTGGTAAGAACGAATTTTGGTGTAGATGGAACCGGGGTAAATATTGGTGTTTTATCTGACAGTTATAATAATTTAAACGGTGCTGACTCAGGAATTATATATGGAGAACTTCCGGGAATCAATAATCCGAATGGCTACACAAATCCGGTAATTGTTCTTGAAGATTTATCAGAAGGTGGAAGTGATGAAGGCCGGGCTATGATGGAAATTATTCATGATATAGCCCCTGGTGCAGGCTTAAGTTTTCATACAGCTAATAATGGCAGTGCATCTTTTGCACAGGGAATTATAGATATTGCCCAATCAGGATGTCAAATTATTACCGACGATATTAGCTATTTAAATGAACCTTTTTTCCAGGACGGGATAATTGCTCAAGCTGTTGATATTGCTGTAAAAGATTATCATGTGTCACATTTTAGTTCCGCTGGAAATTATGCAAGAGAATCATACGAAAGTGAATTTCGCGATGGTGGAGAATATTATGTGGCAGATATATATGGAGACACCATTGGTCTGTATATTCTTCATGATTTTGATCCGGGTCCAGGTGTTGACAATTTCCAGGAAATAAAGTTTGCTCCCGGTGGTGTGTTATTTAATTCACTTCAATGGGATGATCCGTTTGCATCTGCTTGTGAAGGATGCCCAGGGGCCAAATCCGATATTGATATGTTTTTGACATTAGCAGAAAATTCTTCAACAGCCCTACTCTATTCAATAAATTATAATATTGATGCCGATGCGTATGAAATTCTTAATATAGGTAATGGTGGTACCGATACCGTCTCAGCCTATATTGCTATAGGAAAATGGTTGGGAGCACCTGGTCCTAACCCTAATCCTACTAAAATAAAATACATTAATTTTGGCGATCTTACAACCATTGCCGAATATCATACAAATAGTCCCACATGTTTTGGACATAGCAATTCAAAGCGTGTTACCAGCGTGGGTGCATCTGCATGGTTTTTTACTCCGGAATATGGTTATGACCCACCCGAAATAAATTATTTTTCATCGGTAGGGGGAGTAAAAATACTATTCAATAAAAATGGCAAACGATTAAGGAAACCTTTAACCAGGAAAAATCCTACTTTTGTTGCAACAGATGGTGGTAACACAAGTTTTTTTGGCCAATTGCTAAACGATGGCGATAATTTCCCGAATTTTTTCGGCACCTCTGCTTCTGCGCCTCATGCTGCTTCTGTATCTGCTTTACTAACAGAGATGTCTGGAAGCAAAATTCCCCCGTATTTGAATATATATTTTTTGAGCTCAACAGCTTTAGATATGGTTGACCCGTTTA
>CAZWGG010000334.1:4797-6359 GCA_964633305.1 uncultured Bacteroidales bacterium | reverse complement strand
GATAAGAAAACGTCAAAGACAAGGCTTTCGAAGCATTGAAAATGAGGAGTTTACTAATTGTAAATGACTATTTTCAAGGCAAGAATAACGCAGTATTTGGCGTTTTCTTGCAAAGACTAATTATGAATACTTCTACGAAGACTTTTTCAATTCATTCAGAAGTTCCCTTAAATTGACGGTAGCATAAGTAGATGCATAGTCTGACATGGCGTACGGTATTATCAAATCTTTATTGTGTACCATTGAACCACAGGAATAAACTACATTTGGCACATATCCTTCCCTTTCTTTTATATTAGGTATTAATAAGGGCGTTTTAAGCCTTCCTGTTTCTTTTTCAGGGTTGTGAAGATCAAAGAGAGACGCCCCTAAAACATATTCCCGCATGGGGCCTACACCATGTGTTATCACCAACCAGCCTTCTTCCGTTTCGATGGGTGAGCCACAATTTCCTATTTGCACCAGTTCCCACGAAAATTTAGGCCGTTGTAATAATATAGCCTCACGCCAGATACTAATATTATCAGAAAAAGCTATATAATTGTTAAACCCATCCAAACGACAAAGCATAGCATATTTACCATTAACCTTCCTGGGAAACATTGCCATCCCTTTGTTTCGGGCAATTTCCCCGTGCAGGGGCAATATCCTGAAGTGATAAAAATCTTTTGTATCGAGTAATTTTGGTAATATTATAGTTCCATCATATGCCGTGTAAGTGGCATAATAGATTGCTTGATCATTATCATCCTGAAATTTTACAAAACGGGCATCCTCAATACCATTTTTTTCGTTTGCCGATACTGGAAATATTACTCTTTCTGAAATGTTGGTATCTAAAGAAAATTCTAGTTCATAATGCGTTGAAGCCAACCAAATAATTTGATTAAAAAGTATCTCTTTATCGGAAGCAAGATGAAGCGCTTTTCGGGCTTCTTTAATACATTTCCGAAGCTCGCTATAGGTAAATTCATCATTTAACTTATCCAAAATCAGACCAGGAGGAATAATCCCATGAACCTCCTGCATTTCATCCAGTTTATGACTGAACGATTCTTTATTGTAAACATGCCGCCGGATATGTTCAGCTTCTTCAAGCATATTGCCAACAGGTTCAACTGTGAAATTATTGTCTTTGTCTAATACGCCTGTTCTAAATACTATTGATGATATATGTCCTTCTCCGGTTGCCCTGAAACTTATTATTACTCTTTTCTCATCAGGGCCGATCTCTGTTTGATCGGGATGTTCTATAATGGATGGATTAAAAAATGCCGCTGATTCAATTGAATATTCCATCGTGAAATAAGAGCCTATCAGGATTCTCCGGGAATAATCGATTGATTCGGGCTTAATACTTAATTGAGAAGTTAAACGCGAAATTTCGTTAAAATTTTTTTCAAAAATTTTAGAGATGTTCCTGTGCCGCATTGAATAATCCCTTAAAAGAAAATAAAATGAAAAAGCATTGCCTGCTCCTTTTCACCCTGGCCCTTATCCCCTTTGCGCTTGGCGCGCAAACGCCCATCAGCGGAACGATCGTCAACAATACAACCCTGACG
>CAZWGG010000334.1:0-4787 GCA_964633305.1 uncultured Bacteroidales bacterium | reverse complement strand
ATGTTCCTGTGCCGCATTGAATAATCCCTAAGGGTTTGACTTAATGTAAACAAGACTTCTCTTTCAGGCATATTCAGTACAGACCGAATGGTATTTATAGCCCGCTTATCATCAGTATATAACAGTCGTGCTATTACCCTCGTGGCATCGGGGTAGAATGTTGTTTCTTTTCTGCTTATGGTAATTTGCATTTTATTTTAAATTCCATAAAGATAATTGCAATAATTGAATAATCACGTATATTTTAAATTAGTTTATAGCCAACGTAATTTCCATCTAAACAAAACATAAACCAGAATTAACTATTGTGTCAATATATTTGTTCTGAAATGATTTTATGCTATCTTAGCCAAAGTCAAAAACAGAGTGTCTCTAAATTCTCTACTGAAAATCTTCAATGGTTGAATACGACGGATATTTTCCGTTTTTGGGTAAGAATAATGAGGTTTCATCTTAAAAATTACGAGGACAATGGTATGAATAAAAAGAATAATTATGTGTCGCCTGATATTGGGAAATTACAGGAAGTTATTATTGATTTGAGGACAAGAATATATATAGCGCTTGGCGCCGATCCAAAAGAAGCAAAGAAACGTTATTTATTAAAACATGGGAGTAAATTATATTGAAAGAATTATTTATAACCCTAATATTTTAAGCATCTTAATATGTTTTTTTACGGCCATATAAAAGCTCTTATGCACAAAATATGGCAATTTGTATTTAGTTGCGGTTATTTTTACTATCTGAGATATACTTTTATAATGGACATGACTAATATTAGGAAAAAGATGGTGTTCAATCTGATAATTTAATCCTCCAATAATCCATGAAAATAGTTTGCTTTTAGGTGAGAAATCAGATGTTGTTAATAACTGATGAATGGCCCAATTGTTTTCAATACTGCCATTTTCATCTGGCAATGGATATTTAGAATCCGGCATTACATGTGCTGTTTGAAAAATGGCGCTTAAAATTAGCCCGCTAATAAAATGCATTGCCAAAAATCCTAGTAAAGTCCAATACCATGAAATTGGCAATATCAGTAAAGGAATTATAAGTAATAACATGCAATAAACGATCTTTGAAAAAATCAATTCCTGAAGTAACCTGCCAGATTTTTTTTTACTGCTGAGGGAAACTCCCATTTTTTTGTATCTGTGAAGCCTGCTAAAGTCTTGGGATATAACCCATGATAACGTCATCAGGCTGTAAAAAAACCATGCATATATATACTGGTATTTATGAATTTTATATAGCGGTTGATGCGGCGAAAAGCGAAGTATACCAACGGGAGCAATGTCTTCATCATGCCCGTCTATATTTGTATAGCCATGATGCAGGGTATTGTGCTGGTATTTCCAGGTTGGAGGATAGCCACCAAGAAAATACAACGATTTACCCAACCACTTATTTATTTTAGTATTCTGCGAAAAAGAACCATGATTGGCATCATGCATGAGTACCATCCCCAGGCCGGCCGTTCCTAATCCCATAATTACCCAACATAGAAAAATTCCGGGAATTGAATGAATTGTTCCGGACAACATTAGTATATAGGGAAAACTATATAAAAAAGACATTAACAACGACTTTACTATAATACTTGCATTGCCATATTTTGATATGTTTTTTATTTTAAAATAATCATTTACCAATGCTCTTAATTCACTAATAAAATCATTATTATCTTTTGAAAATCTTACTTTATTCCGTATCATAATCTACTATTTAAATATTTTACTTAACACACTAAAATTTCATTTTTATTGATTTCCAGAGGTGTTAAGTTTTATTAATTTTTTAATCTCTTATACGGTACAATAATGATGACCGTATACAACAAATGGTACTGTGCCTAAAATTTACCCCGGACGTTTAAAAAGTTTCCAGCATTCGGATTTTCTTTTATTAACAATGCCGATGATAAAATTTGAACAAAGGTATTTTATAAATCAATTCAAATAAAATAATTGGGACTAACTGACCTGAATTAGGGGTATAACAACCAATTTACCTGTTAATAGCAAAATAACGGGATGAATGTTATTTGCCCCTAAGACTCTAAAGACTTCTCCTTTCATAATTTGAGCTACTGATTTTACCCAATCCAGGAGACATGCTTCCAACTCTTCCGGGTCAGGTGTACTGAATACTTTATTGAATGTGTCGTGGGGAGGTATTCCATTAGGTAATTTTAAAAACCCTTTTAGCCATGTTTCCTCGCTTATATGCCATAATTATCCATGTCATTCCAATTTTCTGCACCACTATATTATATAACCTATGGCAATAAATATTATATCATCTATTAAATGTTCTTTCGTTTTTTCAACTCACGGATCAGTGAGGTTTGAAAAATAATTGATAGGACTTTATTTGTTTTTTTCAAAGAAAGAAAATTAAACAATACCTTCGATTTTATGTTATCAGCAAAATTTAGATGCGTTTGCCCTAACAACAATTGAGAATACAATTAGGCAATGATAAAAAAAACTGTATCTTTGTGCTGAATTTGTATTCGAAAAATACGCGTAATTATACTTTCCTGAATTTATTTCCACGTTTTTTTTCTTATCCAATTTCGTAGATAAAGCAGCATTAGGCTTAATAAAAGTGAAAAATACCCATGTTTATTTTATAATTGCCGAATTGCTGTATAGTACTAATCAGGCTTGAAAATAAAGTAAGCCTTAAATTTTTGATAAAATCATGAATATTTATGTTGGAAACCTTGACTACAAGGTTGATGAAGAAGACCTTAAAGGTATCTTCGAAGAGTATGGTAATGTAACTGAGGCAAAAATTATTACAGACAAATACAATGGACGGAGCAAAGGGTTCGGATTTGTTGTAATGGATAATGCCAAAGATGCAAAAACAGCCATAAGTAAACTAAACGGCGCAACGTTGGAAAACAGACAAATTGTTGTAAATGAAGCCCGAGCCAGAAAAAAATATTAGGATGAATAAAGGAAAAGTAAAATGGTATAACGAAACCAAGGGTTTCGGGTTTATCGAATCTCAAGACGGGAAAGATATTTTTGTTCACCGATCAGGATTATTAAGTCCTTTTAGCGGACTATCATCCGATCAGGAAGTAGTTTTTGACATTAGGCAAGGTGACAAAGGGTTGGTAGCTTTTAATGTAAAATAAAAGTTGAAAAATTTGAAATCATTTCAAATTGGAGATTTAACAATACCTGTTCCTATTCTACAAGGCGGGACGGGCATTGTTATATCATTATCAGGACTTGAAACCTTAAATAGGGATATATTAAAAATAACCATTGAATTACAGGATAAGTATCAACAAAATATTCCGGTTATTGCTTCTAGATGCATTACTAATGGCAAACAAATAATTGAGTTATTTAGGTTGGGCACTTCTGTCGTTCAATTAGGATGCCACTTTATTACTACTAAGGAATGTGATGCTGCTAATGAATTCAAACGTGCTATTATTAATTCCAATAAAAAAAACATCCGGATTATTAAAAGGTTGAACTTCCTAGACGAGCAATCGAAAATGATTTTTTGTTAACAGCCGAAAGAGGTGAGAAAAAACTAAAAAAATGCAAATATAATTGTATAAAATCATGTAACTCAAAAACTACAAACTATTGTATTACTTGTTTTTGCAGAGACAAACACTTATGCTATTAATTCTATTACCACTGTTGATGAAGTTTTTCAACAGCTCATTAGTAAGTACATGATAAAAAAATATAATAATATAAAATAATCATGCGACAGCTTAAAATAACCCAGCAAATAACACATCGTGATGAAAATTCAATAAAACTCTATTTTCAGGAAATTAATAAATACCCGATGGTAACTGTTGAGGAAGAAGTAGAGCTATCGGTAAGAATTCATAAAGGTGATGAAAAAGCATTAAAAAAACTTGTTGAGGCTAACTTACGCTTTGTTATATCAGTTGCCAAGCAATACCAGAACCAGGGTTTATCCTTTCCCGACTTAATAAATGAAGGAAATGTTGGGTTAATAAGAGCTGCAAATAAATTTGACGAAACAAAAGGTTTTAAATTTATATCGTATGCCGTATGGTGGATACGCCAATACATTATGCAGGCCATATACGAACAGACAAGAATAGTAAGGTTGCCTCTAAACCGTTTGGCATCCATTAACAAAATATCGAAAGCTATACCTTACCTGGAACAACAGAACGAGAGAGAACCTACAAATAGCGAATTGGCCGAATATCTTGATGTAAAAGAAGAACTGATAGCTGAGAATAATTCAATAAAGCAACGTCAGGTTTCTTTTGATATGCCAATTGCTCATAATGGAGAAAGCGATTTTACCTTATATGATGTAGTTGAAACAGAAAGCTTACCTTCACCTGACAATGAATTGATTTCTGAATCAATTAAAATAGATTTATTGCGAGCTTTGAAAAAATTGAATGAGAGAGAATCTGAAATCATATCCTTATCGTATGGTTTAAATAATAATAAAATTCATAGCTTACCTGAAATAGCCTGCTTATTGGATATGTCAGGCGAGAGGGTAAGACAAATACGAAATGCCGGCCTATTGAAAATGAAAAGAATTCTGTCAGGAAAAAATAAAAAAATTTGATGAATCAAAAGGATTTGGATTTATTGAATGTGCGCAATTAAAAAAATCAGTTTTTGCGTATACACAAAAACAGCAAAGGGTTTGAAAAATTTCCCAAACCCTTTGCTGCTTTCGTGGGCGATGTAGGATTCGAACCTACGACCCCCTGCTTGTAAGGCAGGTGCTCTGAACCAACTGAG
>CAZWGG010000333.1:4622-6363 GCA_964633305.1 uncultured Bacteroidales bacterium | reverse complement strand
TAATATTCTTGTAAAAGTTGCTCAATTTCTTTACCAGGAGCTAAAATTCAGGTTTATCATAGCTTCAGCATTTGAAACAAAACAAGGCTTGGAGATTCTTTATCATTTTAGCAATGATACTAACGGATTAGTACTGAACGTACATGTGGTTTTATCCGTAAAAAAGCCTGATGTGGAATCATTAACCGGGTTATTTGAGGCAGCAAACTGGATTGAAAGGGAGATGCATGAATTGTTTGGTATAAATTTCCTAAACCATCCAAACCTTGAAAAGCTGATCTCAGACGGAAATTGGGCTGAAGGTGTTTATCCGTACAGAAAAAGTGAATAGAATGACTAGAAACAAGTAACCAAAAGAATAAATGAGCAAAATAATTCCCATAGGACCATATCATCCGCTACAGGAAGAGCCCGAACTTTTTAAGCTCTACTGCGAGGGAGAAATCGTAAAAGACATAAAATGGGAAACCGGTTATAACCACCGGGGAATAGAAAAGCTTAGCGAATCAAAAACTTTTGACCAAGTATTTTTCCTCGTAGAGAGAATTTGCGGAATTTGTTCCACTTCACACCCATTTGCATTTGCCAATTGTATGGAAGAAATAGGAGAAATTGAAATACCAGACAGGGCAAAATATATACGTAGTATCATAGCCGAACTGGAACGTATACACAGTCATTTGCTTTGGGTAGGCCTTGCCGGACATTTTCTCGGGTACAATACAGTATTTATGTGGGCATGGAAGTACCGCGAACCGGTGCTGGATCTATTTGAAATGATTACAGGAAACAGGAATAGTTATGCCATGTTTAAAGTAGGAGGAGTACGCAGGGATATTGAAAACAATAAAATTGAGAAAATTAAGAAAGTTCTTGATCTTGTTAAGAAAAAAACAGATATGTTGGTAGGTGCTGTAATGGATGATCCGGTTATCCATGCTCGTACCAAAGGAGTGGGAATCTTAACTAAAGAAGACATAATCAACTATGCTGCCGTTGGTCCCACTGCCCGTGCTTCAGGAGTTGACATAGATGTCCGTCGTGATGATCCTTATGCTGCTTACCCCCTAGTAAACTGGAAAGTAATAACTGCCCAAGGGGGAGATGTTTTTGCAAAAGCTGAAGTAAGGTTACTTGAGATGTATGAATCAATTTCAATCATTGAACAATGCCTTGAAGGACTAAAAAAAGAAAAAGAAGGAGATATAACAGCAAAAGTGAAAGACATAAAAGAAGGGATGGGAACAGGACATGCAGAAGCACCCCGTGGAGAAGTATTTCATTTTGTAAAAACCAATGGCTCACAATACCCTGTACGACATAAAGTACGGGCCCCAAGTTACGTAAATATAGCAACTTTCAGAAAGTCATGTGTGGGACAAACCATATCAGATGCCACTATCTCGCTTGCTGCAGTTGATCCTTGCTATTGTTGTACGGAAAGACTGGCAGGTGTATATGATAACAACTCGGGGGAGAAAATTCTTGGAGGTGAAGAATTAGTAAAATTATCACAAATGAAAACCGAAAAACTACATCATTAAATATAATGGAGGAAAATATACTACATACAAGTACATACATTATAGTTCTTTGCACTACAATTTTGCCAGTAGTAGCCGGTGTATTGTGTTTTGTCATTCCCGATCGCTTAAGACTTCTAAAAGGGCTGTTTTCTTTGCTTATTACGGGTATTGCATTATTTTTTGGACTAAAACTTTTTTTCATTTCTCTAAAAAAA
>CAZWGG010000333.1:0-4612 GCA_964633305.1 uncultured Bacteroidales bacterium | reverse complement strand
TTTCAACACAAGCTTGGTAGTAAAATTTAACCTGCTTGATATCCCACTTATTAAGAATATCACTTTAGACTTTCAGCAAAGTAGTATAAATAAATATTTTACATGTAATATTGATCATCTTGCCAAACTGGTGATTGCCTTTTCACTATTCTTTACTTTGCTGGTAGTTATATACTCGCTTGCGTATGGGAAAAAATTTAAGAAACTCCCTCAATTTTATTCTTATATATTGCTTACATTAGGGGTATCTGTACTTACTGTATTGGCTAACAACCTTATTTTATTCGTTTTCGCATGGGGCTTCCTCGGTTTAACCCTTTATAAAATTATTAGTCCGAATGATGAAGTAAGTTCAGCGGCGGCTAAAAAAACATTAATTATTGTCGGAGCTTCTGATGGATTGATGATATTAGGCATTGGGATAATCTGGAAAATGTCTGGTAGTATTGAAATGTCAGCGTTAAAAATACCAACAGATAATGCATTAAGCATTGTTGCATTTTTATGCCTGGTTATTGGCGCATTTACAAAAGCAGGAGCTTTCCCATTTCACACCTGGATACCAGACTATACAGAATCGGCGCCAGCGCCGGCATCTGCCTATTTACCCGCATCTCTTGACAAATTACTTGGAATATATTTCCTGGCAAGAATATGTAATGATATGTTTATTCTAAATGACTGGATGAGGTTAGTCATACTAATCCTGGGTGTTACTACTATCATCATTGCTGTTATGATGGCTTTAATTCAACATAATTACAAAAAACTACTCGGTTACCATGCCGTTTCGCAAGTAGGTTATATGGTAACAGGTATCGGGTTAGGGTCAATATTGGGAATCGTAGGTGGATTATTCCACATGATAAATAATGCCCTTTATAAAAGCGGATTATTCCTGGTTGCCGGCAGTGTAAAAAAATCAACAGGGAAAGACAATCTTGAAGATCTTGGAGGGTTAAGTAAACCTATGCCCATAACCTTTTTCTGTGCACTCATTTTTGCCTTATCTATTTCCGGCATTCCGCCACTTAATGGCTTTGCTTCTAAATGGATTATCTATCAAGGCATTATTGATTTTGGCCATGGTACAGGTATTGCTAACCAGCTTTGGATAGTTTGGCTTGCCTTGGCTGTTATCGGATCTGCCCTCACCCTTGCAAGTTTTATAAAATTTATTTCGGGTGTTTTCCTGGGACGACAGAAAAAAGAATTTGACAAATTGCGGGAAGTTAACTGGTTAATGTGGGTACCTCAATTAGTACTGGCAATAGCATGTATCACATTTGGCGTTCTTGCCTCAAGCTGGATAGTCCCAAAACTGTTTTCTCCCATTACAGGGAATATAGAATACATCGGACTTTGGAATTCATCGGCTATTTCATTACTTATCCTGATATCTATGGTGCTGGGAGTACTTGTATATTTTGCTTTCAAAGCAAACAGGTTCAGAACCGATGATAGTTTTATCGGGGGTGAAACGATAAGGGATAAAACAGAATTTCCTCCAACGGAATTTTATGAAACAATAAAGAATTCTAGCTTCTTTAAAGCCTTTTACAAAGGCGCTGAAAAAAAATGGTTCGACATTTATGATCTTTCAAAAAATGTAGTTTTACAAATAAGCCACCTGTTTAGTGCTGCCCATAATGGAATTCTATCGAACCTCGCATTTTGGGTACTTGCAGGATTAATTATTATGTTTATTTTTCTATTAATATAAAGGAAATAACGCCATGGAATTAACATTATCCATATTGTTATTATTTATGATTATAGGCGCAATATATGCCTTATTTGCCAGTGATCTTCTTTCTGCACTTATTTCCTGTGGTATTGTAGGTTATGGACTGGTAATTTGTTTCTTGCTTCTAAAAGCTCCTGATCTTGCTATAGTTCAGATAGTTGTAGAAACAATTACATTAATTATTATGGTTGCAGTGGTATTAGAAAGTACCAGGGAAGACCTTAAAGAAAAAGTGGTAATAAAAGAAAAAGGCATTTCATATATTAATGCAAAATATGTATTTAATGTATTAACAGTAATTGTTATGGCATTGTTTATCCTGTTTATCTTTAACCAGGCAATTTATAAACTGGAGCCATTAGGGCAACATATAACCAGGATGGCAAAAGGATATATTGAGAACGCGGCAGGAAAAACAGGAAGCGCTAATCTTGTAACCGGTGTTATATTTGACTTCAGGGGGTATGATACTCTTGGAGAAGCAACGATATTATTTACTGCTGTAGTAGGGGTACTTACTATTATGAGAATGAAAGGAAGAAAGTAATAAACATATAGATAAAAAAATAATAAATTAAGAACGAATAGTATGCAGGGAATGTCTCCAATCGTAAAAAAAGTAACCCAAATGTTAGTGGGAATAATATTTCTTTACGGAATATATATTATTGTGCACGGCCACTTAACCCCGGGCGGTGGATTTGCAGGAGGGGCAATAGTTTCCGGTGCATTTATCTTGTTAGTTCTTGCTTTTGGCAGCAATATATTACGATTAAAACAAAGAGAAGAAGGTACTTCATTGATTGAAAGCCTTGCCATCTTTAGTTTTGTCCTCCTGGCGACCATTGCGATGTTTATTGGTACAAGGGTCTTTTTTGCCAATTTTTTACCCAAAGGAAAAGTTGGTGAATTAATAAGTGCCGGAGTTATCCCCTTATATAATATTGCGGTAGGTATTGAAGTGGGCGCCGCTTTGTTTACCATATTCTTAGCACTAGTAATTTATAAAGAAGAAATATCAAAATGATAGTTTATACATTATGCTTCATATTGTTTCTCGTAGGTCTGTTTGGAATTCTTACAAGCAGGAATATCATTAAGATTGTAATAGGGCTTTCTTTTATGGAATTTAGTGTTTACCTGTTCCTGGTGCTGATTGGGTATATTGAAAACAGTTCTGCCCCAATAATAAGGGGAGATATTGCTGCTACAAACTTTGTTGATCCGTTGCCGCAGGCAATGGTATTAACAGCTATTGTTATCGGGCTGGCAACAAAAGCTATGCTCCTAACAATTGCCATAAGAATTTATAAAAAATATAACACATTTGATATTAGAAAAATAACAAGCTTAAAAGGATAAGATATGGATAAAATAATCCCCTTATTCGTCATATTGCCATTGGCTGCATCGTTTCTTATTCCTATATTCGGAAGGTTCATTAAAGGATTTTGTAAGGTATTGAGCCTTACTGTTCTTTTTTCTTTGCTTGTTTTATGCCTGTACTATATTTTCTCGGGAAACCATAGTTCGATAGTATATAAAATCGGAGGTTGGGAACCTATTGATAATATTCCTATTGCCATATACCTTATATTAGATCCATTGAGTGGTTTCATGTTATGTATAATTAATATTATGGCTTTTCTCTCTGCATTTTACTCCATTTCTTATATCACTAAATACACAGGTGAGAATTACTTCTACACCTTGCTGTGTATCATGGTTGCAGGGCTTAATGGAATTGTCCTTACCGGCGATTTGTTTAATTTGTATGTTTTTCTCGAAATTACTGTTATTGCCTCCTATGCTTTGGTTGCTTTCGGAACCGAAAAAGAAGAGCTTGAAGCTTCTTTCAAATACCAGGTATTGGGAGGAATAGCCACTGCCCTTATTCTTTTCAGTATAGGAATGATGTACTGGTATACCAAAACATTGAACATTTTCGATATCTCGAATATTCTAAAAACCAGTGAAGATTATAAGATTATCCAATTTTCACAGCTTATGCTTATTGCCGGGTTCGGTCTAAAAGCAGCCATAATGCCATTTCATGGGTGGCTTCCCGATGCCCACTCTTCGGCCCCTTCACCCATATCGGCCATGCTTTCGGGAGTTGTGATAAAAGCAGCAGGATTGTATGTTATTTTTAGACTATTTTTTAATATGTTCACCATTACATACCAAATAGGAATACTTATAACAACTATTGGAACATTATCAATGGTTGTGGGTGTGTTCTTAGCAATAGGACAATGGGACCTTAAACGTTTATTGGCTTATCACAGCATAAGCCAAATGGGATATGTTATTATTGGTGTGGGAATGGGTATGCTTGTCTTATCAACCGGTGGAAGCAAAACTATTGCTGCATTGGCCATAACAGGCGGATTATTTCACCTTGTAAACCATGCCGTATTCAAAGGATTACTATTTTTAAATGCAGGGGCAATAGAATACCGGCTGGGTACAAGAGACCTGAATAAAATGGGAGGACTGTACTCTCAAATGCCATTAACTTCTTCAACTTCTCTTGGCGCTTCGATGGCAATCTCGGGGATTCCACCATTCAATGGATTTTTCAGCAAATTGATTATAATTATCGCAGCCATTCAGGCAAAATATTTCTTGCTTGCCATATTAGCAGTAATAGTCAGTATTATTACCCTGGCTTCTTTTATGAAATTCCAGAGGTATGCATTTTATAATAAAAACACTGAAGGAATTACTAAAAAAATAAAAGATGTCCCTTTTACTATGGCATTTTCAATGGTTGTCCTCGCTATTCTTTGTATTGCTTTAAGCCTGTTGGTAATTCCAAGCATTAGGGAAGTATTTCTTCAACCGGCAGTTGATATCCTGATG
>CAZWGG010000332.1:0-6371 GCA_964633305.1 uncultured Bacteroidales bacterium | reverse complement strand
TTGTTGCCGGTATTCGGTATTCAGTGTGGGACTATAAAGAATGACAATGCTTTATTACAACATAATGCTGACCAAATGACTACCGGTTCACCCGGAATTATTGATAAAATAAATCTTACCATGTGGCTTTTCTCCAAAAAGTAATTTTTTTCAAACCATTTCCACTTCAAGACATAACAACATTTATGTTCTGCCTACCCGAATTACCAGGATGGTAACTTACTAATCATATTTATATATGATTGAGGTAATCCGGTTATTTTAGACAATATCATATTAACATTCCATTTTACACCATCTTGTGTTTTCATAACAACAACAATTTCCTTTATTATAGAATTCCGGAAGCGAGCACCCGATTTATCATCATTTTTTAAAGCATTTATTCGGGCTTCGATATTATCATCATCATAACCTGCACGCTTAAGACAATCGCGTACTATTATTTCCTCTAAATTGATAGACATTAAAGTAATAATTATTTTTAGTTGTTTATTCATAATTAAAAGAGTATATTATTAAAACAAATATTGGAAATATATTCCTTTTTTGCAATTATTTCCAATACTATTTTCTTTTTATCAACTATATTATTTAAAAATGACAGAAAATCAGAGACTAAGACACTTTATCAAAAAATTAGGATTAAAACAAATCGACGTAGCTGGAGAAATTGGAGAAGACACATCATCCCTGAGTAAAATGTTAACAGGTAAATTGCAACTTCAACTAGACATGTTGCAAAAAATGCATTTCAAATATTACCTGAACCTCAACTGGATATTGTGTGGTAGCGGTAAGATGAGATATACCGATGATGAAAAAACGCGAATAACGGAAGAAAAGGATGCCTCGAGTGAATATGTCGGTTACAAAGACAAATATCTTGAAGCACTCGAAGAAATAAGAAAACTACAGGGGAAACTAGCATGGTATATTGAAAATTGTACTTGTGACAAAAAATAAATTTATTAGTGTTGTCACATGCAGTGTTAGGTAAGTAGGATGTTATTGTGTTAATTCCCTTTATTAAAGAATTTGTCCATTTAACGATATAGCCCGGTATGAAAATATTGAGGATTTGGCTTCCTTTAGTTATTTTTACCTCAAAATTTTTATAAGGCTAACTCATGGCAAAACTTCATATTGTTCGTGCATCAGCAGGCTCAGGAAAGACATTCAGGTTAACCCTGCAATACCTTTCCCAGCTATTTGACAATACCGACAATTTCAAGCATATCCTTGCAGTTACTTTTACTAACAAAGCCATTGAGGAAATGAAATCAAGGATTATACAGGTATTGTTTGAATTGGCTACAGAAAAAGAAACTGTTTATTTGAAAGAGCTTGAAAAAACAACCGATTTAAAAGAAAAAAGTATCCGGTTAAAAGCAGATATTATCTTAAAAAAAATTTTGCATAACTATTCCCGTTTTTCTGTGGAGACTATTGATAGTTTTTTCCAACAACTTATACGGTCTTTTACAAGAGAAATAGGTATACAAAGTGGTTATTCTATTGAGCTTGATGATGAACTCGTTCTGGGAAAAGCTATTGACGATATTTTTATCCGAATAGAACATGACAAAAGCCTAAGGGAATGGATTGTTAAGTTCACTGAAACCAAAATTGAAAGTTCAAAAAGTTGGAACCTTAAAAATGAAATTTTTAACCTTGGTAAAGAGGTTTTTAAGGAAGGATTCAAACAATTCGGTGATAACATGAGTCAGAAACTACAGGATAAAGCTTTCCTGTCTAAATACCTCGGCGAACTTCATAAAATTATTCACCGGTTTGAAAACACCCTTATAAAACTAGGTAAGCAGGCCATAGAACATTTAAAGGACAACGGATTGGAAATTGATGATTTTTACCAGAAAAACAGGGGCCCTGCCGGGTATTTTTATAAGCTGTCAACAGGAACCATAACTGAACCTAACAGTTATGTCAAAGCCGCATTAGAAAGTACAGAAAATTGGGGTAAGCACGACAGTAATAAATGGCCGGTTATAAAACAGGCTTGTGAAAAAGCCTTATTTTCTTTATTACATGAAATAGTTGATTATTACAATCAAAATCTTAAAAACTACAAAACAGCTATTGTAATATCTGAGAATTTCTATACGCTGGGAATACTTACCGATATAAAACAATCGATTTACAAGTATACCCGTGAAAAAAACCTGTTTATGATAAGTGATTCGGCCCACTTTATTAACAACATTATTCAAAATAATGATACCCCTTTTATATTCGAAAAAGCAGGGAACTACTTTCATCATTTCTTAATTGATGAGTTTCAAGACACATCGGTTTTTCAATGGAAGAACTTTAAGCCATTAATTAGCAATAGCTTATCTCAAAATTTCGATTGTTTGGTGGTTGGTGATGTTAAACAATCCATTTACAGGTGGAGAAACAGCAACTGGGAAATCCTGTCGAATGAAGTGCTAAATGATTTTTATAGTGAAGCTATTAATCTTGAAACACTTGATATTAACCGAAGAAGTAAACAAAACCTGGTAGCTTTTAACAACAGCTTGTTTACCTTGGTACCGGAAATGTTGGAAGAACAATTTAACCATGAAATAAGAACCGGTTCAAACCATGAAAAAGAATTAAGTAATATAAAAGATCTGTATACCGATGTTATTCAGAATCTACCTGAAAAAGTACCAGAAGGAGGGTACGTTTCTATTAGGTTTATAAAAAATACTGATCAGAAAAAAGAATATATTTTCAATGAACTTGTTGAGATAATAAAAAGGCTCCAGGATAAAGGTTATGCCCCGGGAAATATTGCTATTCTCACAAGGGGAAGAAAAGAAGGAAAAGAAATCGCTGATTTCCTGCTTCAGTATAAACAAAACCAGCAACCTGTCTCAACCTACAAGTTTGGGGTGGTTTCAGATGAATCTCTTATGCTGGGCTCATCAATTGCTGTTCGTTTTATAATTTCTATTCTTACATCAATTGTTGATCCGGAAAATAATATCAATAATTACTATATATGGTATGAATATCTTAATTATGTTAAAAAAACTTCCATAACCGATACTGCAATAATTCCTGGATATAATCCTTCAGTGCCCCTCGAAAGTATGAAATCAGAATTACCGGGAGACTTCTTCAAGCTACTTGAAAACCACAAAAACCTATCTCTTTATGAAATGATTCAAGAAATTATTCAAATTTTCGAATTACATTTAATTGAAGGAGAACTCGCATTTTTGCATGCTTTTAAAGACCTGGTACTGGAGTATATGAAACAGTACAATTCGGCAATTCCGGCATTTCTTGAATATTGGATCGAAACCGGTGCCTCACGGTCAATCTCCGGGGCAGATAATCAAGATGCTATTCGTATACTTACCATTCACAAATCAAAAGGACTGGAATTCCGTGCGGTTATTATTCCTTTTTGTGACTGGAAAATAGATAAACCGGGTTCTATTATCTGGTGCTATCCGGGTGAAAGTCCCTTCAACCAGATTGAGATACTACCGGTAGCTTATAAAAGTGTACTCGGGGAAACAATTTTTGCAAATGACTATTATACAGAAAAAATAAAAACATATATCGATAATATCAACCTGTTGTATGTTGCATTTACCAGGGCAAAAGACGCTTTGTTCTGCTTTTCGGGGATAAATGAAAAAACCACGGATAGCATAACCGATATTTCTCAATTATTATATTCTGCCTTCAACGAATCATGTTCTGAAAAAAACATAACAGAAGACAATATATTACTTAACAAATTCTATAATGCAGAAAAAAGATTTTTTGAATTGGGACAATTAACTGAAATACAAAGTGAAAAAATTAAAAATGAAACCCCAGTTAACATTAGGAGCTTCCCTGAAAATGACACACTGAAGCGAATGAGAATAGCATACCAGGGAAAAGATTTTCTCGAGGCCGGCGATAGTGAATTTCATCCTCTTAACTATGGAAAAATAATGCATGAATTATTTTCAGCCATATATAATACAAATGATATAACCCCTGCTCTTGAAAGTTTATTCTACCAGGGAAAAATTGATGAAAACGAAAAAAAAATATTACATAAAGAAATTAATTCACTTTTTACAGATATTCAGGTACAAAGTTGGTTTTCAGGGGAGTGGAAAGTACTCAACGAACGTGATATCTTATTAAAAAATAATGAGAGTAAAAGACCCGACCGGATTTTAATAAAAGATGACAATGCCATATTAATTGATTATAAGTTTGGAAATAAAGAACTCAATGATCATAAAAACCAGGTTACAGAATATGCCAAATTGATTAGAGGCATGGGATTTAAACAAGTAGAATCTTACCTGTGGTATATTTCGAAACGGAAGATAGTGCAGGTAATAAGCTAGTCCGAAGCTAAAGGTTAGATATTAAACATAACTTAACCAACTTTTAACTTCAGTGACTCCTAACTTCGGACTAAATTATTAAAATATCTATGAACTATCCATGGGGACATAACAGAAGGTTTAACACGTATACGAATTACCTGAAAAATATTTTTGGATGCCGTATTCAGAAGGTCACGATTGATGCGGGCTTTACGTGTCCTAACCGCGACGGGACTAAGGGAACAGACGGGTGCACATTTTGTAACAATAATGCTTTTAATCCTTCTTATTGTAAACCTGAGAAACCAATCAGGCAGCAAATACGGGAAGGTATAGAGTTTCACCAAAAAAGGTACAAAACAGCAAACCTTTATCTGGCTTATTTTCAAGCATATTCCAATACTTTCAAAGATATTGATGAATTGAAAACAATTTATAATAAAGCGTTGGAGGAGAAAAATATTGTAGGGATAGTTATTGGCACACGACCTGATTGTATTGACAGTAAAAAACTTGACTATTTCCAGGAACTCTCTGAAAAAATTTACCTGGTTTTGGAATACGGCATTGAATCAATCTATAATAAAACATTACAATGGGTAAATAGAGGCCACACGTTTGAGGATACAATAGCTACCCTGGAAAAAACAGCAGAAAGAAAAATAAAAACAGGGGGACACATGATCTTTGGCCTTCCAGGGGAATCGCGCGAGGAAATCCTGCAGTCTGCCAAAGTCATATCGGCTTTACCGTTGAACACGGTAAAATTTCATCAGTTGCAAATTATAAAAGGCACGAGAATGGCAAAAGAATACCTCGAAAACCCAGATAATTTTCAACTTTTTCAAACCATAGAAGAGTACCTGGAATTTGTTGTAAAATACCTGGAAAAGTTAAATCCTGCAATAGTTGTGGAAAGAATTGCAGGTGAAACACCTCCTCGTTTTAACATGGGTATTCATTGGGGCTTACGTTATGATCAGATTTTGATTAAACTTGAAAAAATGATGGAAGAAAAAAAAACATGGCAGGGCAAAAAATGGGAAAAATGAAACGTCTATCTGACCATTAAATTTAGTAAAGCGGTCTTTTAAACGAAGCGAATAAAAATAAACAGATGAAATATTTTCTAAAACAAATAGCCGATTATATTTTCACAACATATAAGGAAAACTTGTCTGAAATTGCCGTCATTTTTCCAGGAAAGCGTTCCCGGCTGTATTTTAATAAATACCTGTCAGAACTTGCAGAAAAACCTGTTTGGGCCCCTGCCTATTACACCATAAGCGAACTTATGGATGAACTCTCGGAATTAAAGACTACAGAAAAGCTAACCCTGGTATTTATGTTATTTAACATTTATAAAAAAGTATCAGGAGCACAGGAAAGCATTGATGATTTTTATTTTTATAGCGAGATGCTCTTGTATGATTTTGATGAGATAGATAAGTACCTTGTAAACCCCGATGATATATTTCAAAATCTTGCCGACCTGAAAAATCTTGAAAACCATTTCGATTACCTCGAAAAAAAACAACTGGAAGTTATTCAAAGATTTTGGGATACCTTTAACCCGGGCAAAATGTCTGAAGACCAGAAAATTTTCATTTCTTTATGGGATTCAATGCTTCAGGTATACAAGGAATTTAAAAGTAGTTTAAGGGAAAAAGGAATTGCCTATGAAGGAATGAATTATAGAAAAGTTGCCGAAAAAATAATAAATAACAATACATTAAACCTTAAACACAGTAAATACATATTTATAGGATTTAATGCGTTGAATAAAGCTGAAACCATACTATTTGACTATTTTAAAACAAGTAAAAAAGCCGATTTTTTTTGGGACTATGATGAATATTATACAAACAATACGATCCATGAAGCCGGGTATTTTATGCGGGCCAACATAAAAAAGTACCCTGCTGCATTACCGGATGTTCTTTTTAACAATCTTACCAAAAAGAAAAAGAACATAAACCTTGTAAGTATTCCTTCTAATACAGGCCAGACCAGTGCTAT
>CAZWGG010000331.1:0-6378 GCA_964633305.1 uncultured Bacteroidales bacterium | reverse complement strand
ATTCAACAAATCAAATTTCTATTATAAAAGAGAACTCATTTTTACAATTTAAATTAAATGGTATTACTGTTACATCTATTAATGAAGAGCAATTTAAAAATAACACCTACTTTGGATTAGGCTCAAAATACGGAGATATCTATTTTGATAATATCTACTCAAAATCAAACTTTACTCCTTCATTAGAAAGTAATTTCTTTAGTGGCATGACAGGAGATTGGAAAATAATTGACGGGGAATGGAATTTGAACCAAATTCCATTTTATAATATTATTGGTAAACAAACTAATGATAATCCCGCGTTAGTAATCAATGGTTATGAATATTGGAAAAACTATTCATTTAGTTCAACATTTAATGCCAGTAAAAAAGGTTTCGGTATAGTTTTTAATCTTCAAGATAAAAATAATTATTACTTGTTTAAATGGGAAAATACCCATGATAATGGTGGTATTGAATTAATAAAGGTTAAAAATGGAGAGGAAACAATTCTTTGTACTAAAAAAGCAAAGTTTAATCCGGAACAATATTATAAATTACACGCAACTACCTTGAATGGTCATATAAAAACCTTCATAAATGATGAAGTGATATTTTCATGTAATGACAGCAGTTTTTTACAGGGAAGGATTGGCATTTGGACCAATAACACGGGGTATAATAGTTTTTTTGATGATATAAAAGTTAAACCTTATTCTGCAAAACCAGATTCAGTAAATATTTTTTCTTATGAATTTAATAACAGACTGGATATTTCTGAAGATTTGAGCGATTGGGATATCGCTGAATTTTTATCCAAGGAACCAGATAAATTATTTATTCAAAAAAAATATTTTGAAAAAAAGATATGTTATAATAAAAAGATATTTACAGATAAAATAAATATCATGTTATATTCTGGATATACCCCTGCTGATATTGATTTAATTTTTTATATCACTGATATATCAAGGAGAGAATATTATGAGTTAACATTTGAATACAATAGCTTTAGTTTGAGATCAGATAAAAAGGACATAGTCTATAAAGAAACTCCCTTGAGAAATGGAGTAATAGAAATAGTATACCAGGATAAGAAACAACATATTTTAGTAAAATTAGATGATGAAATAATTTTAGACTTACCAACAAAGAAAAAGTATAATGAATATAAATTTGGAATTGGATTTGGTGGTATTGGTAAATGGGATATTAATATTCCTTCTATTTTGCTAAAAACCAATGGTTATTTTGTTAAACAGTTTTGAATGATTAATTATAATATCTCTCATTTACTTAAATAAAGTAATTCATGTTTCTATATAAAATTAAATCATGCTATCTTGTTATTTATTTTGCTGTTAGTTTAACTTTAATCTGTACTTTTAGTTGTAATAAGATTTCTCATAATTCTCAAAACAGAGTCGAGGAAATACTTAAAATTGGAAATGTTGGTTTTACTCGGCATGAATTTGAAAGATATAAGAAATCAATTGAACAAGATGGAATATCAACAGATTCTCTTATTGTTAAAATATTAACCGGGTTTTATAAAAAAGCCTTGCTTATTTCATATCTTGAAACTATTAACTACAAATTAAGTGACGATGAATACAATAACTTGAATTATAGTAACAGGTTAAGTTTAATTAAATTGGCAATAAAGAAAAAATATTCGAATGTAGAAATAAAAAAGTATGAAATTCAGAGAGAATATAATCGTTTCCATGGAAAACAAGTAATAATTGATTATATATGGTTACCTAAAAATGATAAAGAACTAATTAATGAATGTTTTTCTTTTCTCCATTCCGGCGGGAATATAGTAGATTTCATTAATTCAAAAGAAGATACTTTCGATAAAATATTTTATGATTATAAAGGTATTGTGAGGAGAATTAATGTTAAACCAGGTATGTTTTGTGCTGAGATATCGAGATTTATTGATAAGAGTAACATTGGCGATATAAAAACAATAAAAACTAAAAGCGGTTATCATATTATTAAAATTTTCTATAAATGTCTAAATCCTTTATCTACGATAAATGAAAATGAAATAGAATTTAATTTAAAGAAAAGTAAGTGCTTTGAGTCAGGTTATTCCCCAATTCAGAAATTAATAAAACAAAACAACTTCTATTTTAATGATAGTATTTTAAATACAATGGATTTTACTGTTAGGTCATCATGGAATAATATTGATTCTACTGCTTTTGGAGAGTTCAAGGGAATTAAAATTTATAAGGATGAAATTATTGAAAAAATAAGTAATTTGCCTTTTAACGATAAAATATATTTTAGCAACACTTCTTGTAAACCTGCTGCAGTAGCAACATTGATTTTACAAAATCATCAATGTAAACCTGTTTCAACAAAAATATTTCTTTTAGAATTGTACAATGCAAATAAAGAGAATAATAAAAAGACAACTAAAGATAATCAACACTCAGATATTAATATTTTAAGTGAAGATTACAAAAAACCTGAAGAATATAAATATTTGAAAAGATTTGAAGAATCTAATATCTATCCATGGTTATTTCCAAATTTGTTCAAGGAGTTTAATAGAGTGAAAATAAATTATGAAATTATTTATAATACACAATTAGTTAAAATTAATCCGTTTACAAATAATGATACTGTCGCGCATTATAAAAATTTTATTTTTGACGTCAATCATTTTTATGGTGAACTTAATAAATTAACTGTTAATTCCTTATCAGATATGCTACAAATAGAAAATGCAACAAAAATTATATATTATTATTTTAATAAATATTATCATGTGCCTGCTTCAAAAGTAAATATTAATATACCTCTTTTACAGGATATAATTTTAAATTATTCGAAAGATTTAGATTTTCATGTTTTTTCAAATAATATTTTATCGGATAGAGATAATATCAGAAAAAGAATTGGATACAATGACAATACCGTAATACTAAAATTTGACGATAAGGAAATTAATGTTGAAGAATTACGAAAAATAGTTTCTCGATTACCCTTATCAAAACAATTATTATTTGAACATGATTACATTAATAATAATAAATTTTGGAGAATAAATTTAATTAATGAATTGATAGATCAAGAAATATGGTTAAAAGAAGCATATAATCTTGATTTACAAAATTCAAAAGAGTACGAGATTGTTAAAAGAAAGAATGAACAAAATAGTTTAATAAAAAGCTTTTTAAATTCATTTAATTCAACAGTATATGACAGTATAAATTCTAAATTAAATAAAGTAATTAATGACAATAAGTATGAATTAAATTTCTATTTTGATTCAATATATTTTAAAGACAATATGGAAGTTTTTAATAATGTTCATAATAATCGTTTATTTAATTAATACCTTTTTAATGTATGAAAATATTGACTTTAGCTTTATTATTACTAGTTACTTTTGGAACTGTAAAAGGTCAAAAAATTGAAGGATATTCATTTAATGCAATATATATTCCTTCAGAAATTATTAATAGCATAAGTATTGATGGAAACCTGGCCGATTGGTATTGGGTACCAGATAGTTACAAGCTTAATACATCGAATTTATTAAACTCAGATCAAATAACTCCCGATGATTTTGACGTTGAATTTTTCGTGGCTTGGAGCAAGATAACTAATAATATATATATTGTTTGTAAAATCATTGATGATTCACTCAATGTAGATCATATTCATCCTGATGACGGTTTGGAGATCAATCTTAATTCTAATAATATTTCAGGTGAATACTGGAGTGGTAGTAACTATAAAATGATATTTTTTAATGTTTTTTTTGTTTCGATTCCAGCAATTGGTGATATAAATGATGTTGTTATGTTTTATGGACCAAATTGGATGCTTAAAAACAATGAGTATTTTCATTTTTCTAATAAAGTTACCAAGTTGAAAAATGGTAAAACTGTCATGATTTATGAAGTATCATTGCAACCATGCATTAATTTAGCTTTATTTTCAAAAACACTGAGTTCTAAATCTCTTTTAAAAGAGGGAGATATACTAGGATTGACATTAGCATTTAATGATGTTGATTATAAAAAAAATGAAAGAGATGTACAATTGCGAACAGTTTCAGGAAGAAACTTTTGGCATCAGGCTGAAGAATCGACATCTTTAATATTGGATCCTCCAATGAAAACAAGTAATATATATGACAAATTGCTTTTTCTAAGCAGTGATGATTAATTTTAATGTGAATTGTATGATATTGTAAGAGATACTGAAGTTAAATTGTACTCGATAAACTTTTAATTTATCTGATTTTAAAAGTAGAATACATGAAATAATTTTAATCCTAAAAATAGTAAAGCTTTTGTGTCTAGAGGTCCAAGTATTGAATTTCTTCAGAGAATCCTTAAATTTGAGCAAATGATATATTGAATGGTTTACATTATGATAAAAAATAGTTTTTTTAATCATTAGGTTTTACCATCTCCCCGTTTTCATATATTCCTGAAGCACTTACACCATCAGCCCAGGTATACGTCCCTTTGCCATGAAATTTATTATTTTTAAAATACCCGGTATACTTATCTCCATTCGGATAAAAGTATATGCCGTATCCATCCTGTATTCCTTTTTTCCATTCGCCAATATATTTGGCACCATCAGGCCATTTAAAAGTTCCCTGGCCATGAAACTCATCTTCAGCCCACATACCATCATATAATGAACCATCAGCTCCTTTAAGTTGTCCGCGACCTTCCCTGTTTCCATTAACAAAATTACCTTCATACCTGTATCCGTTACTATAAACATAAGTACCTTTACCGGTTTCACAATTTCCTGAAATACATCCTGTTTCCTGGGCAAAATTGGCTAGTGATAACAATAGTACAATTGTAATTAATACTGTTGTTTTCATTTTTCAAGCATAAAGTATATTTTGTATACGATAATTAATCGAATATTGTTTATGAAATGGTAGCCTAATTTCTTTATTTGGAAAGAAAATTATTGTATCCATTAACGAATTTTGTTTATAGATATTTATGGGATACATGGAGTACATGGACTTAAAATAGGCTTAATTGTTTTTCCTTTACTACAGGTTTTCGTTTTATACTTTCTGTTACTATATTTATTCTGTTGTGCTCAATTTCTTTAAGAAACCTGGTTTCATCTAGTTCAATCATATTTCCAAATCTCATTCTTTGTTTTACAGATGTAATATGAAGTTCATCTTTTGAGCGGGTCATTGCTACATAAAACAACCTTCTTTCTTCTTCAATATCAGTATTTTCCCTGGTTAAAGGGGTGTTTCCTTCTTCTGCGCCGGCAATAAATACAACAGGAAATTCAAGCCCCTTCGCAGCATGAAAGGTAAGTAAACGAATACCTTCGGCATGGAACCTTCCCGTATCTGTATAATTGTCCGCTAGTAGTTCTTTTATGAATATTTCAGGCAACGAGTTAGTATCATTTGCTAAATTTATACATATATCTTTTTGTATTTTCTGGAAATCATTTAACAATGTATCGGGGATATATCGGTCAAATATCTCTTTAACTACTTTGCCAAGTCCTTCATTATTGTACATTTCTGGTATACCCTCTATAAAATCTTTTATTGTACAATAATCTGTATTGGATATATCTGGACACGAAATAAAGTCAAGTGCTTTTTCTTTCTTCCAGTTAAATATATGGATTAAAATGCGGAAGAGTGAAATGCTGTCTGTTCTGTTAGAATAGAGCCTTAATATATCACCCAGGATTTGAAATGGAACTTCCTCGAGAATTGAATTCGCATTTCCCATAAGAAATGGGATTCCTTTCTTTTGGAATTCTTTTACCAGTTCTTTACCAATAGCATGAGTTCTGTATAAAACAGCAAAATCAGAAAATGAATAATCTGATTCTCCTGAATGTCTTCCTGTAGAAAGATTCTCAACTCCCCCAACAGATTTTTCAATATGATTAACAATATAGTAAACTTCTTCCGAAGCATTCTTTGCTTTAAAAACTTGTATCTTCTTCCAATTATTTTTACTGGTGGTTAGGTGATTTTTATTATTTTGCTTGTTATGCTTGATAAGGTCTTCAGATGCTTTTATGATAATCTCTGTTGACCTGTAATTCTCAGTTAGGTCAGTCTCTTTAGCATTAAACTCGTCCCTAAATCTATAAAACAAGTTTAAATCGGCTCCCCTAAAGCCGTAAATTGATTGATTGGGATCGCCAATTGCCAGCATATTTTTCCCTCTTCCCAGTAGCTTTATAAACTCGTACTGAATCGGATTAATATCTTGAAACTCATCTATCGCAAGTAAATTAATATATTTACGACAATCGTCAATCCATTCACTATCATGTTTTGATTTGTTGACAAATGAGTGAACTATATCTGACAAATCAATGGCATTGCTTTTTTGTAAATAGTCCCTGTAT
>CAZWGG010000330.1:0-6383 GCA_964633305.1 uncultured Bacteroidales bacterium | reverse complement strand
TAATGCAGGACTAATTGTGGGAGATCCTGATAAATCCGTAACCTCTGTGCTTGTAGCACTGGATGTTACTGAAAAAGTTATTGAAGAAGCTATTAATAAAAAGGCAAATTTGATAGTTGCTCACCATCCCGTTATTTTTGCAGGATTAAAAAACCTTGTTGGTGGTGAAATCTCCGAATATACTAAGCTAATGGCTGATTCAAGAGAACAAGCGCTTGAAAGAATGACGAAAGATGCTCAGAAACTTGGAGCAGACGCAGTTGTTAATGTTAGGTTTATGACTTCTTCAGTAATGAGCGGTGCTTCGGAAATGTTAGCATATGGCACCGCCGTAAAACTCAAGTAATAAGTAATTGCATTTGAAAATGTTCCTTTTTTTTGGGTTATTTATCATACTGATTGTAGTTATTCTTGTTATCTTTATTTTAGTTATTGCCCAACGCATTGATGATAAGAAAAAAGAGACTTTTGAGAAAAGAGATTTTTGAAAAGTAAACTAGTATATATATTATGATAACATTTAATGTTTTAAAGAATAGGCAGATTTTGTTAGGAATTACAGTACTCGCTGTCCTATTTTTTTATTCGGGCAAAAGTAGTACATTTAGGTACCATTTTAAAAATGATTTGTTAAAAGAAAACGGTTCTTTTAACCCGGGAGAGATTTGGCCGGATAAAAAAGGAATACATATTAATGCCCACGGTGGAGGAATTTTATGGTATAAAGGAATTTATTATTGGTTTGGCGAACATAAAACAGAAGGGCGTGGAGGAAACAGGGCCAATGTTGGCGTGCATGTATATTCATCTAATGACCTTTATAACTGGCAGGATGAAGGTATTGTCCTTTCCGTGTCAACTAATGATACAACTCATGAAATAAGAAAAGGTTGTGTAATTGAACGACCAAAAGTAGTTTATAATTCAAACACAAAGAAGTTTGTAATGTGGTTTCATTTAGAGCTTTACGGACAAGGTTATAAAGCCGCCCGTACGGCTGTAGCTGTAAGCGATAAGGTAACAGGCCCATATCGGTACATTCGATCATATCGGCCTAATGCCGGTATTTGGCCAATAAACTTTGAAGAACAATGGAAAAAAGATAATCCTGCCCACAAAAACCTTAAATGGTGGAGTGATGAATGGCGAGTGGCTGTTAATGAAGGTTTATTTGTAAAACGTGACTTTGAAAAGGGACAAATGGCAAGAGATATGACAATTTTTGTAGACAATGATGGAAAAGCTTATCATATTCATTCAGCAGAAGAAAACCTTACCCTTCATATTTCGGAACTAACAGATGATTATCTTTCGTTTACAGGAAAATGGACCAGGGTATTTCCTGGAGGACACAATGAAGCCCCTGCTATTTGTAAATATAAAAATAAGTATTACCTAATTACATCAGGATGTACCGGATGGGATCCAAATGCTGCACGGTCAGCAGTCTCCGAATCGATATGGGGACCATGGAAAGCATTGGGCAACCCGTGTACTGGTGAAGATGCCGAGTCGACATTTCACTCACAAAGCACATATATACTTCCTGTACCGGGAAGAAAAGATGCTTTTATTTTTATGGCAGACCGGTGGATGCCTAAAAATCCTATTGACGGGCGCTACATTTGGTTGCCATTAACGTTTAACAACGATAAACCCGTATTGCAATGGTTTGATGAATGGAACCTAAGTTTTCTTGATAAACAATAGCTTAGTAAACAAAAAGTATATTTTACAAACCACTCCATTTCAAAAATACAAAAGAAAGAATTTATCAGGTAATTTAATCTGGTGCATTGCAGCAGGTGAAAATCTATTATTATATTTGCATGTGTAGTAAAATATAAGATATGGCACTTGAAATAGGAAACCAAAAATTAGAAAAATTTGTAATGGTGGGAGACAGGGTTTTGGTACAACCAAAATCACCCCAGGACAGGACGAAGACCGGTTTGTATTTACCTCCGGGTGTTCATGAAAAGGAAAAAATACATTTTGGATATGTTTTGAAAGTTGGCCCTGGGTATCCGATTCCAGCCATTAATGAAGCCGATGAACCCTGGAAAGATAAAAGTGATGAAGTAAAATATGTTCCTTTACAACCTAAAATAGGCGATTTAGCTATTTATCTTCAAAAAAGTGGTTTTGAAATAGAATTCAATAACGAAAAATATGTTATTATACCACATAATGCTATTTTAATGCTTATAAGAGACGAAGATCTTTTTAAGTAGAGATACTGAGTTTATATCTGCCCCTTATAATATTAATCATGTCTTAATGCTTTTACAGGATCAATCCTTGCAGCTCTTATAGCCGGATATAAGCCCGATGCCAGGCTTATTAATATTGAAAATACTATGGCTCCAAGCATTAACCACCAAGGAAAAGAAAATAAATCTACTTCTTTTAATCCCTCAGGTTTGAGTTGAGCATTTAGAATTGTATTGGCTATTCGTGTGACTATCCAACCAAGACCTAAGCCAAATATTGCACCAATAAAACCAATTGATGAAGCCTCAACAAAAAATATGGTTTTTATTTCTCCTTCGCTTCCTCCAATCGATTTCATAATTCCAATTTCTCGTGTTCGTTCCAGAATTGACATAAGCATGGTATTAATAATACCTAATGCAGCAACAACAAGTGCTATCAATCCAATTGCTCCAAGAAGTGAGTCCATAATCATAAATGCTCTCTTTATTTCTTTCAGCTCTTCGGAAAATGCAAACACATTTAATCCCTTATTTTTTATACTGTCAACTACAGGTTTCATGTCTTTTACATTTTTTACGCGAACATAAATTGAGCTATAGTTTTCCTTATTGGATTGATTATCTAATAATTCCCAAACGCTGTTAAATCCTAAATTAGGAATGCTTTTTGCAGTGTTGATTGGAACAATTATATTCCTTCCAAACCGTTGATAACCAAATTCTGTTGTTTTAGGAAGAATACCTTTTATTTTGAAATTGAGTATAGTATCCGTAAAAGGCAACTTGTTTCTTCCCATCATTGCCATAAATGGGTTTGCCAAAATACTCCTAAAATTTATATCTTTTGATATTATCTCAATAGTGCTGTTTATAATTGAATCGGAATTCAGAAGAATATTTTTTCCTAAATATGATGAAGTATCTACTGTATCTGCTTCAAATGTAAACCCCATGTCTGTTAAGCATTTTTTTCTTAGCAAAAGTTCATAAGCTGAGTCGTTTGAAAAAAAAGTACCATGAGATATTTCATTAAAAGGATAGAAATCTTTCATACCCATTGGTATGGCACTAAGATTAAAGTTTTTTTCCTTCCCTTTATAACGTAATTTAACTGGAAAACTTATTTCAGGAAAAACAACCACTACATTTGGGATATCTTTAATAGCATTAACAACAGAATCGTTTAAATTAACAGTTGGCTTTTGTAACTTATCTTTAACATTGTCCAAATTACCTGATGATATATCTTCAAAATCAATATTTTTGGCAGTTATGTTCAGACTGGTGAAAAGATCATTTTTTGTAAAGGCATCGGTAATATTTTTCTGCATCCCAATTCCAAATGATATCATTGAAGTTAAGGCACCTATACCTATAACCACACCCAATATGGTAAGAGAGGTTCGTAGCCTGGTTCGCCATAAATTTGAAAATGCCAGTTGGGTCAAATCAATATAATCCATTTTATATGTTAAGAGTTACATGCTATTCATTCTCAATCATACCGTCTTTAAGCCTAATTATTTTATCTGATACTTTATTTGCAATTTCCATATCATGGGTCACCATGATAATTGTTTTCCCATTTTTCTTATTTAAATTTCTTAATATTTCAATTATTTCCTCAGATGTTGTGCTATCTAGATTGCCTGTTGGTTCATCAGCAAGTATGATTTCAGGATTATTAGCGAGCGCCCTTGCAATGGCAACTCGCTGTGCTTCTCCTCCGGATAACTCGTTTAGCTTGTGATTTATTCTTCCGGATAAACCAACGAGTTTTAGTAAATCATTCGACTTTGGTTTCCTGCTTTTTCGCAGTACACCACCAAAAGCCAAAGCTAAGGAAATATTTTCTAATGCAGTACGTGAAGGAATAAGATTAAAAGATTGAAAAATCATCCCTACAGTGTATTTTCTATGCCTGGCAAGTTCTTTACGGTTAAGTTCGTTCAATATTTGATTTTTTACGATTATATTTCCTGAAGTAGGTCTGTCTAATCCACCAATTAAGTTAAGAAACGTAGATTTTCCTGAACCGGACTTGCCAACTATTGATACGTATTCTCCTTGATTGATCGATATATTTACTCGGGTTAAAGCAGGTACTGAAATTTTTCCCTTTTTATATTCTTTTGTTAAGTTTTGACTATAAACTATTTTCATATATTAATTTTAAAATTCTACACGTTTTGTATTCATTATTTTCAGTCGAAAATAAAAAGTACATAAACAGATAAAAGTTAGCGATAAAAATAGCTTCTAAATTTAAACACATATTTATATTTGTAGACGAAATAAAATAAATAATATTACAATTTAACATGGCAAAAATTATTATCATAGGAGCTGGTGGGGTTAGCAATGTTACTATACAAAAATGTGCTATGCTACCTAATTTATTTAACGAGATTGTTTTAGCTTCACGAACACTAACAAAATGTAAAGAAATTGCACAACGTGTAAAAGATAAAACAGGCCGTATAATTATTGTTGAGCAGATAGATGCTGATAATGTTGGAGAGAATATCCAGCTGATAAAAAAGCATAGACCAGATTTATTAATAAACCTGGCTTTACCATACCAAGATATTGCCCTCATGGATGCATGCCTTGAAACAGGGGTGAATTATCTTGATACGGCAAATTATGAACCACCCCATGAAGCAAAATTTGAATATAAATGGCAGTGGGAGTATCATCAACGGTATAAAGATAAGGGAATAATGGCATTATTAGGAAGCGGTTTTGACCCGGGCGTTACAAATGTATTTTGTGCCTATGCGCAAAAACATTTATTCGATGAAATTCATTGTATTGATATTGTCGATTGTAATGCAGGCGATCATGGTAAAGCTTTTGCTACAAATTTTAACCCGGAAATAAATATAAGGGAAGTCACATCAAGGGGAAGATACTGGGAAAATGAAAAATGGCATAGTACCGACCCCTTATCAGTTCATCAGGAATTTCATTTTCCCGGAATTGGAAATAGGGAAATGTATCTTATGTATCACGAGGAAATGGAGTCCCTGGTAAAAAACATCAACGGGCTAAAGCGTATCCGTTTTTGGATGACATTTGGAGAACAATACCTTACACACTTACGGGTACTGGAAAATGTAGGTATGACACGGATTGATGAAGTAGAATACGAAGGTATAAAAATTGTTCCGCTGAAATTTCTTAAAGCTGTATTGCCCGATCCGGGCTCGCTTGCTGAGAATTATACCGGAAAAACATGCATTGGTTGTGTTATTGAAGGACTAAAAGATGGAAAATTTGCCCGAAAATTTATTTATAATATCTGTGATCATGCTGAAACCTATAAGGAATTGAATGCACAGGCTATATCATACACCACAGGGGTACCGGCTATGATAGGTGCTAAAATGATGCTTACCGGTACTTGGAAAGGAAACGGTGTTTTTAACATGGAACAGTTTGATCCGGATACCTTTATGGATGATTTGAATATCTATGGCTTACCCTGGAATATTGCAGAATGGAAGAATTCGGTAAAATAAATTTAACAAGCGAACAACTTAAAGGCCTTAAAACACCCTGCTATATTGTAAATGAAACGAGAATAGAGGAAAACCTTTTCGTTTTAAAAAGGGTTCAGGAGTTGACAGGATGTAAAATACTATTGGCATTAAAAGGGTTTGCCTTATGGCCGTTATTTCCTTTAATCAAACAATTTTTGGCAGGAATAGCTGCAAGCTCCTTAAATGAAGCACGTCTTGGTAAAGAAAAATTCGGTGGAGGAATTCATGTTTATGCGCCTGCTTATTCCGATGAAGATTTCTGTGAAATAACTAAAATAGCAAACCATGTTAGTTTTAATTCAGTAAACCAGTGGAACTACTTTAAAAAAAAAGTAGTGAAACCTACGTTAAATTATGGGATTCGGGTAAATCCTGAACATTCCGAGGTAAAAACGAAATTATATGATCCATGTGCTCCTTTTTCCCGGTTAGGGGTAACAATCAAAAATTTTGAAAATAATATCAGACCTAAAAAAAACCATTTCTGCATTCCAGTCACTCAGTACGAAGTGCGTCGACGATTTTTTTCCTGCCGATCGCGTATGATGGATAAATTGCGGCGATTAAGGATGCGACAACTGCAATGGCAATAGCCTGCAGATAGTGGTGCGACTCCACTACG
>CAZWGG010000329.1:0-6398 GCA_964633305.1 uncultured Bacteroidales bacterium | reverse complement strand
CATCATTGAAGTTGATTGATTTCCATTGTTTGTTATCTCCAAGGTGAAATTTCCAATCATTTGACAAAACAAAGTCTATGTATGAATAATCACTATCAACATAAATACCTACTTTTCCGTCTACAATGCCTCCATCACCATAAGAATCATAAACTTTTATAGCGATAGTATTTGTTTTATTAAAGTTCAGATAATTTGGTGGGATCATGTATTTTCTAATGATATTGTAAGCAGTATTATAGTTGGGAGGAAATTCACCGCTTTTTCCCAGTAATTTTCCATTTAAATATACTTCGTCTGCATCATCAATTCTCCCTAGGAGAAGATAAATTGGTTCATCAATTGAAACATTGGAGATTTCAAATTGTTTTCTATACCATGCATAGCCGTTATAATCGTTATATCCTTCATCTTCCCATTGACTGGGAACTCTTATTTTGTCCCATTTGTTATCATCAAAGTTTGGAGAAGCCCATTCTATATCATCACCAATAGAAAATTTCCAGTATCCTGATAAATTCACAATTTTTCTCAAATCTTCAGCTTTTAGATTACTACAAGAATTTAGAAACAGGCTTAAAAAGATAAAAACAATAATTTTTGTAAAGGATATTATATTTTTCATAATATAATTTAATAACATATAAATTCTGGAACAAAGTTATGCGGGTGACAATTAATATTGGTCACTACCAGGTAAAAGAATGTCACGAATTGTCACCACTTTGTAAAAAGTTATAATGATGTATTAATTATTGACAGTTAAATTTCCTGGTAGATTAACTTGTTTTAAATGATCATCTTATAGCCTATACCATGAACAGTGATAATTATTTTTGGTGCATTTGGATTGATTTCGATTTTTTGACGCAATTTTAGGATGAAATTATCTATAGTACGAGTAGTAATATCATTTTTAATATCCCATATATTATTCATTATATCATCACGGTGTATAGTTTCTCCATTGTTTTTATATAAGTAATGAAGAATTTCAAATTCCTTATGTGACATTTTCACGGGTTCTCCATCCATATAAGATTCATAGTTTTTAAAGTTCACTTTTAATTTTCCTATATCTATTGTTTCCTTGAGTGAATTTTCTTTGGTTTTTTTTGATGTTCTTCGAAGTATTGCCTTTATCCTCGCAAGTAATTCTCTTAAACTAAATGGTTTTGTAATATAATCATCTGCCCCCAATTCAAGACCCAGGACTTTATCAATTTCTTCTCCTTTTGCAGTAAGTAAAATTATAGGAGTGTCAATCCCTTCTTTTCTTGCTTTTTTACAAACATCAAATCCTGAAATGTTTGGCAGCATAACATCCAATAGAATAAGATCGTATTTGTTCTTCAGTATTTTGTCGATACCTGCCAGTCCTTCACTTGCCGTGTCAATCTCATAATTTTCAAATTCAAGATTGTCTTTTAATCCCTGTAGCATATTCACTTCATCTTCAACAATAAGTATCTTCTTCATAGTGTTATATATTTTTATAATGGAAATATTAGCTTAAAATTAGAGCCTCTATTTTTTGTACTTTTTACAGTTATTTGTCCATTATGTGATTCTACCACATGCTTAACAATAGCTAGTCCCAATCCCGATCCTTTTGTCTTGTATGCAAGGTTTTTTTCAGTAACCCTGAAAAATTTATCAAATATTTTTTTCTTATCGTTTTCAGATATCCCAATACCATGATCTTCAACTTCAATGAAAACAGAACCAGGTTGTTTTCCTGTTATTATTTTTATAAACTTATTTTCATTACTATATTTAATCGCATTGTCCACAAGATTTATAACAGCATCTGTAAGCGCTTCTTTATCTGCCTTAATTAAAGGAAGTTCATCAGCACATTCAAACTGAAATTCAAATTCTTTATTTTCCAGGTGGAATTTAAAAGTATTAACTACTGCCTTTACAATATCGTTAACATTTGTTTCACTGAAGTTATACTTTTTATTTCCGTTTTCAATTTGCGAAAAATTAAGAATTTTATTTACCATTCCAGATAACCTTTGCGTTTCCTGAAAGATTACAGAATAATATTCCTTTTTCTTTTCTTCAGTCTTTATCCTATTTAAATCTAATGTTTCAATATACATGCTGATAAGCGCGAGCGGTGTTCGTATTTCATGTGAAACATTAGATATAAAATCCGATTTGATTTGTGCAAGTTCCATTTGTTTTTTTATATTTCGGTAAATCAACCAGGCACCAAACAATAAAACCAGGTCAACAGCAACAATTAAATAAATATTTTTTTTTGCCCGGGCCCTAACCAGTTCTTTAATTGTACTATTTTTTAATTCAATACCTAAATAATAGTTCCTTAAAAACCAAAAAGCCTTTTTATGTTCAATATTTTGTTGTATATGTTGCTTATCTGAATTATAGATATTATTGTTCAATGATTTATAAAAAGCAGAAATATAAAATTTATCTTGAGCTATCTCTTGAATTTTTGGATCAAGCACTTCGTTAATAAATTTTTTTGAATTAAGTATAACATTAACAAAATAATAAGTTCTCTTAATCTCAATAGCAAATACTAATAACTGGTAGTTTTCTTTCTTTAGTTCAAATGATTCAATTTTCCTGTAACTCCCGGTCAGGTATGTTTTTAATCGCTTAAGTATTTTACTGTTGCTCTTTAAAATAGTGCTAATCTCCTTAAGTTGAAATGTTTTTGTTGTATCTGGTGAGATAAAAACAGGGTTAATACTATTATCGTACAAAGCAATCATATGTATGGATTGGTTCTCATTAGTAAAAATATTTATAATTTCCTCCTTATTCTCTGGTTTTTCATTTAACCATACGTTTAATTTACTGGCCCAACTACTAATAACATCTTCAGCATATTGATTAACAGAGTATAATATTGCATCCAGTTGATTTCCATAAATTGTTTCAATTACTTGTTCATTTTTTTTGACTGAACCAATTTCATAGATTGAAAAAAATATTGTTGGAAGGATAATAATAACAAGAAAAATCAAATTAATTTTTTTAAATGGAGAGATCATTACATGAATGTTTAAATTGAAATTAAAAGTAAGGAATATTTGTTAATTTTTAATATCACTCAAATTTACATTTAATAGTAAAGCTTACTTAGTGTTTGCTCTATAAAATTCGCAGATGAGGCGTGTGCAGTCTGAGAAAAGGGAGTCACGCTTTAGCGTGATGACCTGTTTGAGGACAAAAGCAACGAAGTATGCGGACTTTAAAGACGGACATTACTTATAGAAACCCATTTTTATAATATGATCATATACTTTTCCAGGCAAAAAATGCCGGGTATCTTTTCCTTTTACAATAGCATCTCGGATAAAGCTTGAAGAAATTTCAATAAGAGGGGCATTTACCAACTTAATGTTTTTATGGTTATGGTAATCTATATTTCCTGATCCGGGCCTTGGGTAGATATAACGAGTATAATTCTCTGCTATATATTCATAATTTTTCCATTTATGAAAAGTTTGCAGATTATCTGATCCCATTATTAAAACAAATTCCTTCTTTGGGTTCTGTTCTCTTAAATAAGTTAGGGTATCGATGGTATACGAAGGTTTTGGTAACCTGAATTCGATATCTGAAATTCTAAAACGGTTGTCGTCTCCTATAGCCATTTCAAGTAAATCATAACGAGAAAAGTTGTGAAGAAGTGTTTGCTTTTTTTTAAAAGGATTTTGTGGACTTATTATAAACCAAAGCTGTTGAATTTCTGTAAATTCAACCATATAATTGGCTATAGCCATATGCCCGATATGAACAGGGTTAAACGAGCCGAAATAAAGGCCTGTAATCATTCTAGTTACTTAAAAACTGTCGTATAATTTGTTCGGCTTCTTCAAGTGCTTTTTCTAACTTATCATTAACAATAATTTTATCAAATTGTTTAGCATATTTCATTTCAAATTCCGCTTTTTTCAATCTGCCTTCTATCTTTTCTACCGGATCGGTACCCCTGGATTCAAGCCTGCGTTTAAGTTCATCAGTTGAAGGAGGCATAATAAAAACAGAAAGGGCCTGATCTTTGTATTGCTTCTTTAAGCTTATACCTCCCATAACATCTACATCAAATATAACGTTACGATTGTCTTCCCTAATCCGTTCAACTTCATACTTCAAAGTGCCATAATAATGATTTTTATATACTTCTTCCCATTCGATAAAAGCATTTTCTTCAATCTTCATCCGGAATTCGTCAACAGAAAGAAAATAATAATCTTTACCATCTGTTTCTCCATCACGCTTTTTACGTGTACATGCAGAAATAGAAAATTCAAGGTTTAATTCTTTAATCAATACGAGATGATTAACTATTGTGGTTTTTCCTGAACCAGATGGGGCTGAAAAGATAATTAATTTTCCTGGCATAATATGGTTTTATAATATGTTCATTAGTTGTTCTTTAATTTTTTCAAGCTCATCTTTCATTAAGACAACAAGCTTTTGTATGTCAAAATCATTAGCTTTCGAACCTATTGTATTAATTTCCCTGCCTAGTTCCTGACTAATAAAGTTAAGTTTTTTTCCTATTTGTTCATTCTCTTCAACAACTTTTCTGAAATAGTTACAATGATTTTGAAGCCTCACTTTTTCTTCTGTTATATCCAGTTTTTCAAGGTAATATATTAATTCCTGTTCAAACCTTGTTTTATTAATAATTTCTTTTTCAAAAAATTCGTTCAGATTACTTCTAATCCTCTTCTTTATTTTAATAATTCTATTTTTTTCAAAGCCTTCAATATTTAATAGCAATTTTTCTATTTGTCCTATATGCTGAAGAATATCTTTTTCTAAAGACTTTCCTTCCTGGATACGATATATGTCAAATTGATCTAAAGCTTGTGAAAGGGTATTTTTTATTATATCCCATTCTGTTTCGGTTAATTCCTCTTTTTCAGTTTTTAACGATTCGGGCAAACGTAAGATAGATTGTAATAATGTTTCGCTTTCAGGAGCATCTAATTCTTTCCTTATACCGGTTATTTGAGCATAATATTCTTTGATTACCGGTTTATTTATTATAGCAGCCTGTCCTTCTTCCTGGAAATCAACTGTGAGAATACACTCAATTTTGCCACGTTTGGCAATGTTTGTTATCATTGCCCTTATATCAAGATCTTTTTCGCGGTAAAGATTAGGTAGTCGGGTATAAACATCAGATTGTTTTCCGTTGAGGGATTTTATTTCTATTGTTACTAATTTATTATCAAACTCACAAATGGACTTACCATAGCCGGTCATTGATTTTATCATTTTCTCTATTTATGTGTGATAATTATTGTTTAAATTACAAAAATACTGATTTATTTTAAAATAAATTTGTTATGAATATTCATTATGTAATTGATTGATGCTTAATTACAGACTTTTTCTTCCACCTTCCTGTTTTATAATATATAAATGATAGTACTGTTCCGGAAAACCAGGCAATAGGTGTAGCCCACCATATGCCATGCTCGCCTATACGGTTTGATAATATAAAAGCAACCGGTATCCTAATAATCCAAAGAGAAAAAAAAGTAATAAACATAGGGGCAATTGTATCACCAGCACCACGCATTACATTACTAATTGAAAACATAAGGGAAAAGACAATATAAAATGAACTCACAATAACTAAATACTCTTTTCCAATTCGTATTACTTCTTTTTCAGTAGGCCTTACAAATAATTGCATTAAAATATCACCAAAAAAAATCATTATTAATGAAACAAAAATAGATATTAAAGAGGACATGATAATTGTTGCTTTTAATCCCTTCTTCACCCTATAAGTTTTACCTGCTCCTATATTTTGTCCTACGAATGCAGCAAGTGCTTGTCCGAAGTTCATGGCCGGTAATTGTGCAAGGAAATCTAAGCGTCGTGCGGTAAAATAAGCTGCTATTACATCTTTGCCGAATAAATTTACAATAACTTGTATTGTTACCATTCCCAGTGAAACCAGTGTGTTTTGAATACCTGTAGGTAATCCTATTTTTATAGTCTGCCTGAAAATTTCCTTGTTAAAGCTTAATTCATGCCATGATATTTGAATTACTTCATGTGTACGGTTAAGGAAAACCACGGCAGAAAGGAAGGCTCCTGTTTGCGATATTACCGTAGCAATTGCTACTCCTGCTATACCCCATTTGAGAACCAATACAAATAATAAATCAAAAGTTATGTTAAAAAATGTAGAAAGAATAAGAAAATAAAGTGGTGTTTTAGAATCTCCTAATCCTCTTAATATTGCACTTGTCGCATTAAACCCAAAAAAACCAATCATACCTAAAAAGTATATTGAAAGATAGGTCTTTGCATCGGGTATAATTTCAGCAGGCAATTGAATAAGCCTGAAAATATCTTCGGTAAAAATAGTTCCGACAATTGTAATT
>CAZWGG010000328.1:0-6414 GCA_964633305.1 uncultured Bacteroidales bacterium | reverse complement strand
TAATTATAAAATTACGTCTTTCCTCGGGTATAGTATTGCTTATGCATAAATAACCTGCACCACTTTTTAAAACTCCAATTATTGAAATTATCAGTTCAATTGAACGTGGGAGATATATAGCTACTATATCATTGACTTTAATCCCGTTCTTTATGAGATAGTAAACAACCTGATCCGATTTAATATCAAGTTCATTATAGTCTATGCCATTATTATTGGAAAACACAGCAATGTGTTCCGACGAATGCTTAACCTGTTTTGTGAATAATGATATTAGTGTTTCATTATCATTTAACTGATACTGTGTATCATTAAATTCATGTAATAGTTTATTCTTTTCTTGTTCTGTTCCTATTTCAAAATTTCTTATTAAGCTATAGGGATTTGATACAATGTTTTTAATAATTTGGTGGAAATGTTCTTTAAACCTATAGATAGTTTCCTTTCTGAATAAAGATGTACAATAGATAATATTGAATTGAAGCTTGTCTTTTTTATCATAGACTATAACGCTTAAATCGAATTTTGATGAAACAATTTCTTTTTTGACTCTTTCTATTTTTAAATCGTCAAATTTTGAATCTAATACATCAAAATTCTGTAAAATAAAAACTGTATCAAACAAAGGATTTCTTCCTGTAACCCTGTTTATTTTAACATTTTCTACTAATTCTTCGAATGGATAGTGTTGGATTTCAAATGCAGATAGCGATATTTTATTAACTTCCTGTAAATATTTTGTGAATGGTTTATTTGCTTTTGGCTGACTCCTTAACGCCAGGGTATTAGCAAACATTCCAATAAGATTCTGTATGTCTTCAATATCTCTTCCTGCAGTGACAGTGCCAACAACAATGTCGTCCTGATTTGAATACTTAGATAGTAATATATTGTATATACTTAATAATAACGTATACAATGTAATATTTTGAGACCTATAAAGCGTTCTAAGAACAACCGTGTCAGATGCCGAAAGTACAAATGATTCAAATGCTCCGGCAAAATCCCAGATTTTAGGACGAGGGAAAGAAAGAGGTAATTCTAACTCTGGTATATCATCAGAAAATACATTTAACCAAAAATCCTTTTGTTTTTTTATTTCTTTTCCGTTTATCTTGTGTTGTTCCCATGCTGCATAGTCTTTGTATTGAATTTTCAGTCCTTCTAATTTTTGGTTTTGATAAATCCTTTTTAATTCATCAATAAATATGCGATTTGATGTTCCATCTGATATGATATGATGCATATCTATCAGTAAATAGTGTTTGTTATTTTTAACTTTACAGATTTCTACTCTTAATAACGGGGCTTTCCTCAAATTAAAAGGTTTAACAAAGCTTTTAAATTTTTCACTAATCTTACTTTCACTAATTTCTGATTGGTTTATTTCAAATTTTAATTTATCATGTATTTTTTGAACTAATTGATTTTCAATCATTTGAAAATAAGACCGAAAGCTTTCATGTCGATTAACTAAAAATTGAAAAGCATATACCAATTTTTTAACTTCTAAATTGCCACACAAAATAAATAATGAAGGCATGTTATAAGCCACACTTTCCTTATTCATCTCCTGTAAAGCGTATAATCGGCGTTGTTCAGATGAAACTGTATAATATTTACTTTTTTCGACCGGTTTAATTTGATAAAATTGCTTTTTTTCTTTTACTTCAATAAGTCTACTTAACAATCCTATTGTTGGATTTTTGTAAAACTGAAGTAGTGGAATATCAACCAAAAACTCTTTTTTTACAAGAGACAGCAATTTTATTACTTTTAGTGAATGACCACCCAAATCAAAAAAATTACTGTGAATGCTTATTTTATTTATATCTGCACCTAATAATTCAACCCAAATCTCCGAAACCCTTTTTTCTGTTTTATTTAAAATAGTATTATCTTCAAATTTTGCTTCAGGTTTTGGTAATTTTTCACGGTTTATTTTACCACTCGTTGTTAAGGGAAATTTTTCCAACTGCATAATACACGAGGGTATCATATATTCAGGTAATTTTTCCCACAAATAGTTTTTTAATTCAAAAATGTCGATTTTAAATTTTGATATAAAGTACAAACCTAGTATATCTTGAATGGTATTGGATTTATGTAAATGGACTATGCTTCTTTCGATATTTTTATACTTATTTACCCAGTGCTCTATCTCATTTATGTCAACCCTGTTTCCTTTTATCTTTACTATTTGATCTATTCTACTATCAAATTGTAAAAATCCATTTTCCAGCAATCTTACAATATCTCCACTTTGGTGTATTCTTTCCTTTTCTAATTCTTTTCTTATTATTTTTTTTGTATTGATAAAATCAGCCTTTATATATTCTGCTATGTATTTGCTCCTCACTGTCAATTCGCAACTATCATAAATCCTGGCTGTTTTGTTGTTTTTCAGCAGTTCAACATTTACCCCAGGAATGGGTAATCCAATTGGTATATTATCCATTTCAACCATCTCATCATGGTAAATGAAGTTCATACTTACTATTGTAGTTTCTGTTGAACCATATAAATTGACCAATACAGTATCAGCACAAAAAAAATCTTTAAAATTTTCTATATCATTTGAATGGACTTGTTCACCTCCCAGAACCACACATCGTAATGACCTTAATTGCATATTATTATTAAACGAATCAATAACCATACGATATAGTGTTGGAACAGAATGATATATTGTGATTTGTTCATTATTCATCCAATCAACAAGAGATTCATAATGATTATCAGATTTTATATTATAAATGCATAATGTTGCACCATTCAATAGACAACCAAAAATATCTACTATAGAGGCATCATGAGTCTGGTTTGACAACCATGAAATCCTGTCATTTGAATTTATACCCAAAAACTCAGTATATTTTGAAATGTAATATAATATATTACGCTGTGATTGACATATACCCTTAGGTTTTCCTGTAGAACCTGATGTATATAATATATAAGCAATGTCTTTGTTTGTATAATTATATGCATCTACTGTATTACTAGTTTTATCATAAATAATATTATCAATATTTATGATAAACAATTCCTTACTATTTTCTTTTAATTGTTGTGCTAACTTAATAGTTGTCCTGCTTGTTAAAATAATATTTGAACCTGAATCCCTTATTATTGCTGCAAGTCTTTCGATTGGATAATTAGTATCAAGAGGAACATATATATGATTTAATTTTACAACCCCAAGAATGGAAATTATTATATCAATACCTTTTTCAAATAATAGAATTATAGGTTGATTTTTTTCATTTGTATTATTAATTTTTTTAACAAGATACGACGCTAAGCGTTCTGAGAATATATCAAGTTCCAGATAAGAAATGGTTTTATTCCCATATTCTAAAGCATTTTTATCGGGATATTTTAATACGATATTTTTAAAATGGCTACGAATAGTTTTTGAGTTATTGAAATTAATTATTCTTGGAATAACTTTGTTGGACAGAATTCTATTATTAACGGGTAAACTTTGAGCATTATACCTAAAAATATTGAAATTTTTAATGGTATTATTATAATTTAAGATTACTTCCTTTAATACTTGTTTGTACTGACTTACCAAATATTCTACGGTTTTTTTCCGTAATCTTTTGGAATTATAATTAAATGAAACGTCAATTTTATTATTTCTTTCCTGGACATAAACCCTAACATCGAATTTTACCCCTTCTTTTGATATTGGGATTGGAACAAACTCAAGTTTATCATACTGCTTACTCTCTATGTTTCCTACAATCAGATAATTAAAAAAAGTATCAAACAATGGATTTCGTTCTATATCGCGATTAATATTAAGTTCAGCTATCAATTCCTCAAAAGGATAGTACTGATTTTCCCGGGATTTAAGTATTATTTCTTTTAATTCAATTAAGTATTTATAAAAACTTTTATCTTGTGCCGGATTACTTTTAATAGCGAGCGTATTTACAAATAAACCTAAAGTATCTTTAAATTCTGGGTAAGGTCGGCTATCAATCGGAGTACCTACAATTACTTCGTCATTATTAATGAATTTCGATAATATTATTTTATAAATGGCGAAAAGAATTATATAATTGGTTGTATTAGTTTCTCTGCTTATTATCTTAAGGTTTGAATATATATTCTCGGCTACAGAGAATCTTACCACATGGTCCTCCTGTGAAACATTATTGTTGTTTAACGTATCATATGGGATTCTATTATTTGTAGATACATTTCTAAAAACACTAAGCCAATATTCTTTTTGCTTATTATACTGTTCATTTTCTTGGATATTAATATAAGTTACAAAATCATTGAATTGATACTGAGGTGTATTTACTGGTGATTTATGATATGCTTTAATCAAACTATTAATTAGTATTTCATTTGACCTTGCATCTGAAATTAAATGATGTATATTTAAGATTAGAATATATTTTTCACTTGTTTTTTTAATTAAAGTTACTTTAAATAGAGGTGCTATATCAATGCTTATGGGTTTGATAAATTTCCAAAATTCCTTTTCTTCAAATCCTGATTGTTCAATTATCTCAACATTAAATTCAACATCGTGGTTTACCTTTTGTACAAGTTCACCATTAACTTCATGAAAACTTGATTTGAGAATGTCGTTTTTGTCAATAATCAATTTAAAAGCATACTTAAGTTGTTCAATATCTAATTTACCTTTTAAAATATAACCCTTTGGAATATTGTAATCAACGCCAGATGGATTTAACTTTTGTAAGAAATAAATTCGCTTTTGAGCAGGAGACAGGCCAAAATAATGATTATTTACTTTTGGAATTGTTGCCTTTAGATCGTTTTTACAGTGTTTGGCAAGAGTTGCCAATTCCTTTATTGTTGGGGATGTAAACACATTTTGAATGGTTAATTCCAGATTATGTTTACTTTTTAATTCTGAAATAAACTGTATCGCTAAAATCGAATGCCCCCCTAAAAAGAAAAAATTATCATAAATACCTATATTGTTATCATTTAACAAAGTCTTCCAGATTTCATATATTACTTTTTCTTTATTAGTGCAAGGTTTATTACCTTTAAGATCATCATTCCATATTCTATCAGTTGGAGTAGGTAACCTGTTCAGGTCAATTTTATTATTACTTAACATCGGAAAATGATCCATTTGGAGATAATAAGATGGTAACATATAATAAGGAAGCTTTTGCTTGAGGAATTCTTTTAGGGGTTGTATATCAAATGTTTTGTCTGATAAGAAATAAACCGATAAAAATGGTTCACCTTTTTGATTATCGCATACTTTAACAATCGCATCCTTAATTCCTTCAAATTCTTTAATTATTACTTCTATTTCCTTTATTTCTATTCTGTACCCTCTTATTTTTACCTGGTCATCATTTCTTCCTATAAATTCAATTATACCATTTGGCAACCATCTGGCAATATCGCCAGTTTTGTACATTTTACCAGTATTGTTAAAAGGGTTATCGATAAATTTAATGGCTGTCAATGTTGTATTATTTAGATATCCTTGGGCAACACCGCTGCCGGCAATACATAATTCTCCACTAACACCTATTGGTAATAGATTATTGTTATTGTCTACAATATATGCTTGCGTATTATAAATTGGACTTCCTATTACGGGTCTTTTAATAAAGGATGAAAGATTTTCTGTTTTGATATGATAAGCTATTGAACCAATTGTTGTTTCGGTTGGCCCATAGTGGTTATAATAATTAATATTAGGTAATTGCTTCATTAAAACTTTTATGTCTGCAGGCCTTATTTTTTCTCCACCTATCATCATAAATCTTAAGCAACCAAGCTTTGTATAAACATTATTTTTTGACTTTAATAAGATGCTTAAAAGAGAAGGAGTACAATGAAAAAAAGTAATCTTGTTAGAATAAATATAATCTAATAAAAAATTAGAAGTTTGGTACTCTTGTTTCGACATTAAGTGCAATTCTGCTCCTGCAGTTAACGAAGCAAAAAATTGGGTATATACCGCGTCAAATGAGAAAGAGCTTGTTGTAATAAATTTATCATTTTTTTCTATCTGAAATTCATTAATAACCCATTGAGTGTAATTTATAACATTGTTATATGTTATTTGCACCCCTTTTGGTTTTCCTGTAGTCCCCGAAGTGTAAATAATATAAATAGGTCTATCACAATTAGAAGTAAAAATTGAACTATTAGGTTCTGCATTTGAAAATACATTATTATTAATGTTAAGTATTTTAATTTTATATTTTAAGTCTTCAGTATGTAAATTGCTCCCGCATAATATTACTTTAATATTGCTATCAGAAATAATATCTTGTATTCGTTCTATTGGCAACTCTGGATCTATTGGTAAAAAGGTCCCTCCAACTCTTAAAATTCCAAGTATGCTAACAATCATATCTATTGAAGGATGATATATAATCCCGTATATATGAC
>CAZWGG010000327.1:0-6431 GCA_964633305.1 uncultured Bacteroidales bacterium | reverse complement strand
GTTTTCTTATCAAAGACTTTAAAAAATAGGAGTTTTCTGGCAGGCACTAATTAGTATCAGTATAAAACTGTTGCCCTAAATTTAAAATTTAACATAGCATAACCACTTGATTTACTAAAATATGTCTCACGTTTTGTTTCAAGTGACATGGCTTTAAACCTGTTTTTTTCGACTTCTGTAACAATACATCGTGATTTATTAACAAATACAGTATTTCCAACTTTAACACTGTTTAATGACCGGGGTATTTTATTAATCGTCTTCAGTATTTCTGAATATTCCCGATTAATACACTTCATCGTATCATTTTTCCCTCCTTTGTCAGGATGGTATAGTAAAGCAAGTTGTCTGTATACCGATTTAAGTTCTTCCATCGAAGAAATGTCTTTAAAATATACCATGGTTAATTCTTTATGGGTTTTTATAAAGTTATGATTTTTTAAAGAAAATTCCCCATGAAATTATACCATAAATATCAACATAAAAAAAGCTCTGCAAGGAATGCAGAGCCATTTGACCGTTAGCGCGTGTGACAGATTAAGGTAGGATGTGTAAAACTAAGTATTTTTTCTTAAAAATCATAAAAAAGTGAACAAAATCTGCAAAATATATACTATTATTTTTTTTCTTGGTCTAAATCTGTAAGTTGTAAGGCTTAGAATCCAACATTATCAACTAAATCATTAAACTTTATTAAGCTTAATTTTTATGTTTTTTTAGGATAATATCTTTTTTTAGTTAAATTTGTTCCGAGAAATAATGAACAGGACTTTTTATATAACTAATTAAATACTGTTAAAAGCAAGAAAATTAAAACAATTTTCAGACATGAGGAAGAATGAAACATTAGAAGAGATGGTTACAAGGAGGAACAAAAGGTTAAAAACTTTGTTCCAAAAATGTGGAATCAATGTTCGATTAGTTGGTGATGAAAATAAGCCGGCAGTAATTCAGGATGAAGCTGTAGTACTATCATGTTATGTTAAGAATTTTAACTTACACTTCACTAAAGAACCATTTAGTGATGAGATTGTTAAAACGGTAAAACTCAAACAAGAACCTGATATTACTCGTTTTGAACTTCTTGAAGTATTGGAAATATGTAAACATCGACCGGTTTACAAACTTCGGCTTTCAAGTACAGAATTATTTCTTGTGGGTTATAATTATCTTAACTCAGAAGATGCTGTCGGCCGGTATCCGGTTTTTGCAAAACATAAGCCAAAAGTTTATTTTGATTTTGAATATGCACAAAGCGTTGCTGATAATTTGAGAACTGACGACTATCAAATTAACATTGAATAGATTTTTTTTGATTATGTTTTATTTCTAAGTCCAACCAACTTATATTCTTTTCCTATCCGTTTTTATTTTCAATTTCTTACCTTAATCTTATTAAGAAATAAATATTATATTGTTTCTTAACTAAGAGAAATATTTAACTTTTTTTATTAACTTTAATTGAACATCCTAAAATTATTGTAACAAAGTATGAGGTTCTGATACCTGATTAAACAAAGAAGTTTACTGAAACTAAATACTTTTACTAAGTAAAAACTGTTTAAGTTGTTTCGGTATATTTCTAAATCCTAAAACGGGACGATCTTATTTCTTGCAAAATAATGAAGAATGTAGAAAATCTTTTGTGCCAGATAAACTTCATACAAAATGTATAAATCTGGAAAACATTTAAAGAACAGCAATACTTTCTCGCAGGAAAATAATTTATTACTTAATTTGTTTTTTAAAGAATTGATTGATGCATTCTACTTTCTAAAACTAAAAAAAAACATTAAATGGAAAAACAATGACCATACAAAAACAATAGATGTAGAATTTTTACTCGACAACCTTCAATTAAGTAACTTTAACAGCATATTTTCAGTCCAGTTTGGGATTAACAAAGATGATGTAATAAATCAAACTCCAAGGAAATTTTTTGCAAATAACTTAAATGAAATCAGGCGAATATGGAAGGAACTGTTGAATATTGAAAAAATCTTATTTGAAACCCAGTTTATCACTAAAAATAATGAAAAAATATGGGTAGAAGGAAGCTTTACCTGTATAATCGATGAAAAGGGCTGGTTTATAGGAATTTTTGGAGTACAAAAAGAAATTACACAAAGAAAAATAGCACAACTTGCAGTTAAAGAGAGTGAAGAACGTTACCAAAAACTAGCCAGCTTATCATTCGAAGGTATAATTATTCAAAAAGATGACCTAACAGTAGATGTAAATGATGCGGTACTGAGAATGTTCGGTTACAACAAGGAAGAAGTACTTGGTAAAAATATAATGTATGAATATGTACCTGAAAAATATCATTCTTTTTTATTAGATAGATACCAAAACGAATATTCTCTTCCGATTGAAATAGAATTTAGAAATAAAGAAGGCAAACTTATTCCTGTTGAGATTGAATCTCGAAATACCATTTTTAAAGGCGATCAATTAAGAGTTATTGCTATTAGGAACCTTTCTGAAAAAAAACAAGTAGAGCAAGAAATCAAAAAGTTGTCCATCGCAGTTGAGCAAAGTGCTAATACTGTTGTTATTACTAATACAGACGGAATTATAGAATATGTAAATAAAGCATTTACAAAAACTACCGGTTATAAACCAGACGAGGTTATCGGAAAGCATACAAAAATTCTTAAATCAGGAAAAATGACAAACGAATTTTACATGAATTTATGGAAAACCATTTCTTCAGGAAACCAATGGGAAGGAGAATTTCTTAATAAAAAGAAAAACGGGAAACTATATTGGGAAAATGCCACGATAACACCGGTAAAAAACAATGAGGAAAAAATAATACGATACATTGCCATAAAAGAAGATATAACAGCTCGAAAAGAAACTGAACAGGCTCTAAAAAACAGTGAAGAACAATACCGTACCCTGGTAACAAATATTCCCGGTATTATTTACAGATGTGCTTTTGATGAAAATTGGAATATGTTCTATGTTAGTGATGCTATCCAAAAAATGACCGGTTTTCCGGCTAACGATTTTATCAACAATAAAGTAAAAAGTTATGCAAGCATTATACATCCTGACGATAAAGAAAGAGTAATAGATACAATTAGAATTGGTATCGATAAATTTAAACAGTATACTACTGAATATCGAATCATCACAGAAAACAAAAAAATTCGATGGGTAACAGAAAAAGGCCTTGCTGTTTTTGATGAGAATGACCAAATAAAATGGCTTGATGGGGTGATATTTGATATTACAGACAGAATTGTTGTGCTTGAAGAACTAAAAAAGGCAAAAAAATTGGCAGAACAAGCCAATCAAGCCAAAAGTGAATTTCTCGCCAATATGAGTCATGAAATAAGGACTCCATTAAATTCAATACTCGGTTTTACCGAATTGCTTGAAGATTTAATAGCGGATGATAAGCAACATAGTTACCTCGAATCCATAAAATCAAGCAGTAAAAACTTATTCACATTAATTAATGATATCCTTGATCTTTCAAAGGTTGAAGCAGGTAAACTCGATTTAAGCTACAATTATTTTGATCCCAGGATTACAATACAAGAAATTGAACAAATTTTCTCTCTTAAGATATCCCAGAAAAAAATCGATTTCATAATTACCGTATCCGATAATTTCCCAAAATACATTTACCTGGATGAAATAAGGTTGCGTCAAATTCTTTTAAATTTGGTGGGCAATGCAATAAAATTTACTGAAAAGGGATATGTTGAAATCATTTTTAGCTGCTTAAACAAAACAAAATATAGTAACAGTAAACATGTTGATATCATTATCGAGGTAAAAGATACGGGAGTAGGTATACCTAATGATTTTCTCGAACTCATTTTTGAATCGTTCAGGCAACAATCACAACATGATACCAAAACATACGAAGGTACAGGTTTAGGACTCTCTATTACCAAAAGACTCATTGAAATTATGAATGGGACAATTGAAGTGGCCAGCAAATTAAGTAAAGGTAGTAAGTTTGTTGTGATGTTTCCAAAAGTAAAATGTAAACTTTTATCATCAGATTTAAAACCCCAGGAATTCGATTACAAATCAATTGATTTTGACGATATCACGTTATTAATTGCAGATGATAATGAATCGAGCCGAAATTTTATAAAAGGTATTTTTAACAATACAAAAGTAAAATTAATTGAAGCTGACAATGGTGTTGATGCACTGAATATAGCTATTAGTAAGGTGCCCGATCTTATTTTAATGGATCTACGAATGCCTCTATTTGACGGTTTTGAGGTTTCTCAAAAAATAAAATCAAATCCAAAAACAAAAGATGTTCCCATACTGGCATTAACAGCTTCAAATCTACAGCATAATAAAACTCAATTGAATCAATCCGGAATAAATGCAATATTGCATAAACCAATCCAGATTTCAGACCTGTACAAAGAAATAATGAGGTTTGTTCCTTACAAGATATTAAAAGACCACCATTCTACCAACGTACATAATAATATGCCAGTTGTAGTATCTACACAGCAAGAAACTTCATTCGACACCTATAATAAATTAAACACCTATTATCGAAAAAAGTGGGAAAAATTTAAGAAACGACAACCTATTAAGGATGTAACATCTTTTGCCGCAGAAATTATGGAATTCGGAAAAGAAAATAATATTGAAAGCCTGGAAAAATTTGGGAAAAAATTATTTAGGTATGTAGATAGTTTTAATGTTGAGAAAATTAGGGAACAACTCAATAAATTCGATGATTTACTAAAAAAAATTGAAGTAACTAATGAAAACATATGAATAATTTTAAGCCTAGCATATTAATTGTTGATGATATTCCTAAAAATATACAAATTATTGGAAGTATACTAAAAGATTACAAGTATGATATCGAATTTGCAACCAACGGGAAAGAGGCACTTGAATGGCTATTTACAAAAAAATTTGATCTTGTATTACTCGATATTATGATGCCGGAAATGGATGGATTTGAAGTTTGTCATAAAATCAAGGAACAAAATGAACTAAATGATACCGAAATTATCTTCATAACTGCGAAAAACGATAGTGAAAGTATTATTAAAGGATTTGATTTAGGTGCAATTGATTATATTACTAAACCTTTCAATAAAAAAGAATTGCTTGCAAGAATAAAGACTCACTTAACAATCATAGAACAAAGAAAAGAACTTGAACAAGCCAATGCATTTAAAATCAAGTTATTTTCTATTATTGGCCACGATTTAAGAGACCCTATTGGATCTCTTAAGAACTATATTAAAGCTTATTTGGATGAGCAACAGGATATTGATAAAAACGTTAAAAATTTCATGGAAGATATATCAGATATTGCAGAAAATGCTTTTCATATTTTAGATAACCTGTTGTCATGGGCTAAAAGCCAAACAGGAAAGATTGGTTTTTTTCCTAAACAGAATGATTTATACCATTTAGTTGAAAAAAATCTTCAATTGTTTAAAAAAATAGCAAAAAACAAAAAGATTCAAATTAAAATAGATGATATACTAAACCCTTCTTTTGCCTATTTTGATGCTGAATTAATTTCAATAGTAATTAGAAACCTACTTGGAAATGCTATAAAATTTACTCCACCTAATGGAAATATCACTATTTCAGCTGAACAAGCAATTAAGTCAGGAAAGAATTTCTTACAGATTTCAGTAAAAGATAATGGGATTGGCATTAAAAAAGAACATCTTCATAAAATATTTGACAAAAGTGAACCTTTTACTACGTTTGGAACACAAAATGAAAAAGGTTCGGGTTTAGGGCTTACAATTTGTCAGGATTTTATAGAATTAAATAATGGAAAAATTTGGATTAAAAGTAAAGAAAATAAGGGAAGCGAGTTCATTTTCACAGTACCCATGAAAGAGTAAATTGTTAAATTGTTAATCTCATTTGAACTATACTCTTCTCTATGTGTTATTATTAAGATTAGCTTTAGATAACAAATGAGGTTCAAATTATTTTTGTTAAGTGGTTTATTGTTCATTTTAAATGTTACTCTTGACTCTAAGAAGCTTCATGTTCTTAATTTTTCTGAATTTGAACCTCATTTGTCTAGATTTAATGATACAACTTACATAATTAACTTCTGGGCTACTTGGTGTATACCTTGCAGAAAAGAACTTCCTGAGCTTGAAAAGATAAATGCTATGTATAAAGGACAACAAGTAAAAGTTATACTTGTAAGCCTTGATATACCTGATAAATTAGATGAAACACTAATACCATTTATTGAAAAATTTAATATCCAGTCTCAAGTTTTAGTTCTTGATGATCCAAACAGTAATTACTGGATTAACAGGGTTGACTCTTCCTGGAGCGGCGCGATTCCCGCAACGGTTATTTATAATAAAAAATACAGGGGATTTTTTCCAAATCCTCTTACATATAACGAGCTTGATTCTATTGTTAACTTAAATTTAATAAAACCA
>CAZWGG010000326.1:0-6478 GCA_964633305.1 uncultured Bacteroidales bacterium | reverse complement strand
AACCATATTATATCATTATGGTCACTGGCTATCTTTGTTATGCTGCTATTTAATTTATTATAAGAAGTTATTTTTCGGAATCCTTTCTCATTATAATACGATAACCCTCCATTTGCATGACCAAACCAAACACCTTCTTTGTCATTATAGCTACAGGTTATAAAGTTATCTGCCAATGAATCTTCAATGGTATATGTTGTAAAATTAAATCCATTAAATTTTGATAGTCCATTTCCTGTTCCTACCCATAAATATCCATCTTTGCCTTGAATTATACTATATACAAAAGGTTGAGCGATCCCATGTTCTTCGCCAAATTCAAGAAGTTTGTAATCTTGTGGAAATGCAAACAATGAAAATCCTAACCAAATGATAATAGTTAATCCAATAAGATATAGCTTATTTTTCCATGGATAAAATAGTAGCATAAACAACATAGTTTATTTATTAATAGGTTTCATATGTATTTTTGGATTATAAACAGGAATGCCTCCGATAGGGAGGACGAAAAAAGGCAAAGATTGTCCGTATTGGTTACGAACTATAACCACCACATTATTGTTCTTTATCAATGTTGAATGATTTTTCACAAACTGAATTTCAAAAGAAGTATTTTTTTCATCTTCAACTACGGGGAATTTTGTACTGGCCCAATTATTCTCTCCTGATATATCACATAGTTCTCCATTTTTCGCAACAGATACAACCCTGATAAATCCATCATTATCCCAATCAAAGTTTGAGATTTCAACTGAGATAGTTTTATTATCAATAAAAGGATAAATTTGAGAAATATCATTCTGATTATTTGATAACCTGAATGTATATTCATAAGTAAACACATTTCCTCCTTCAATTTCTTTGTTCCTGTCTTGTTCAGAGCTTAAAAAATATTTGTATAAGTTTCCATCATTACCTTCTGTCCCCTCGGCTATAAGTTTAAAAACCCGTCCGTTAAATTCTTCTACATATTCTCCTTCATACGGATTAAACGGGCCAAAAGTGTACCAACTGTTATCATATGTTTTATCTGCTTTAAACGATTTTGAAGCAAGTAAAACACCACTTTTATAATCCCCGATAGGATCTGTACCCTGTGCATCATTATTTGACCAACAGCCTTTTCTGCCATAGATGGAAAATGTAGTTTGTGTATTAAATTCACCTTTTCCTTCATCCCACTCTCCACCTGTATCAGGGTCAAAAATTCTAACAAACACAGGTTTGGTCTGAGAAGGAGGAACTAGCAAAAAGAATATCTGGCAAAAATCATCATCTCCCCATGATCTTTCAGAGTTATTACCAAAAGTTACCAGGAATGGAATATTTTCAACTACTGCAGGTGCAGGTTGTGATGAAGCATCAATTTTATTTAGTAAGAGTAATGCTAATATACAGAAGCATTTTAAGAAGTTTCTTATATAATTTTTAGAAATATATATTATAGAATGTGGTGGATTATATCCCCTCATAAATAGATTAACTATAGATGTGTTCATAACTTTATTTATTATTCATAAATTATTATCTTTTTGTAAACACAAGCTTGTGGAACGTTTCCGGATTTGTCTTTTCTGCCTGATAGTCCCAATTTTACTATGTATTCACCTTTTTGTTCGTATGCATGTTTTATAATTGACCCTTTAGCCCTGTAACCGTCTCCAAAATCCCAATAATAGTCGATAATTTCGAAATCATGAATATAGGATTTTAGTCCATCAAAAGATATTGGGTTATTCACTGTACTTTTATCTACGGAATTAATATATGGCTGTTCAAATTCTTTAAGTTCAATATCATAAGATGTTTGGGTTAAAAAAGTATGATCGGTTAAACTGTCAATGATATTCAGTTTTACTCTGTATTTTCCGGGACCAGGGAAACAATGTTCAACTTTTATTCCATTTTCCTTTACACCATCACCAAAATCCCATTCATACCGTATTGGTAACGTGTCAATTTCTGGTCGGGTTTCATTATAAAATAAAAAGCAGTATTGATTTTCCTTTAAACTGTCACAGCTATTAAAAATTGGGTAAATGATAGTAAAAGCATATATGTCATCTGTTTTTTTCCTGTTGGAAGAAAAATATCCATTTTCGAAATTATCTTCTGTTATTAATCCGAAATCATCCATTGTTGAATTTATAGGTTCATCCAAATGAACTGGGACTATCCACTCTCCGTTAACTTCTTTGCTGTAGAAGATATCTTTTCCTCCAAATCCTTCATGGCCATCAGAAGCAAAAAAAAGCATCCCTGATTTAGTTATAAATGGATAGGTCTCATTTTTGGTTGTATTTATTATTTGGCCAAGATTTACCGGTTTATCCCAAGTTCCATTTACCTGTTCACAGTAATAGAGATCAGTTCCTCCAAAGCCTCCCGGCATATCAGACGCAAAATAGAGCCGTTTTCCATTGGAAGAGAGGCAAGGCATTGTTATGGAATAATCAGGACTATTATATATAAATGGTTTACAATTTGTCCAATTTTCTTGGTTTCTCTCCGCAGTGTATATACCAATTTTATTTTCTAATTTGAGTCTGTCTCTTAATTTTTTGGTTACTTGATTATTTCGTGAATAATAAATTATATTCTCATTTTCATTAAACGTTACCGGACCATCATTAAAATTTGTAGTTAGTTCCTTAGAAAAGAGCCGACAGTTTTTCCAATGTATACTATCTTTTGGTGTTACATAAAACATGTTTATAAGCTTTTCTTCATTTTCTGATAGATAGGTTATGAATGAATTATTTTTCAGATTTGAACAATAAACAATTCCATCGTTGTAATACATTGGTGAATATTCATTGTAATTTTTAGTGCTAAAAGGGGCCATAAAGATTGAGTATCTTTCGGCTTGTGAGTAACTGAAAGATTTTGTCAGGTTGGTGGATAGTATCAATAAAATAAGTACTTTTTCCATATTTCCATTCATTTAAAAGCGCCGTGGACTTAAAGCTTCAACAAAGTAACGAAATACATAACTTAACATAATTTCGTGTGAATCACTTTTAAAATTACTGAGTTTCCCTATATTAAAATCATATGAATAAGCAACCCGGAGTTGATTGGTTAGTTGATACTGAAACAAACCAATAAGGACATTCTTACTTCTATAAGCTGCACCAATCCATATTTTATCTTTGTATATAAATTGTGAATAAATATCAACCTGCATTGTGTTTCTTGATTGATACTTTATTAGCGTTGTAGGAAAAAATTTGATATTTGGGTTTATTTTAAATATATAGCCGGTATTAAAGAAATAATTAAATTTTGAAACATCGGTATGAATCGAGTACTTGTTTGACTCAAGGTTTAATTTGTAGCTAATAAAAAATGGTAAAGAAAATCCAATGAAATATTTTTTTGTTCTATAATAAACACCGGTACTAAAATTAGGTAATGTAATATTCGAGAAATCAGCTAGTAAAAGTTCATCATCTGTATCATTAGCCTTCAACTCATTCAAAGAATTATTGTATAAAGTAATACCGGCACCAATTCCCATGGCCAATTTTCCTTCTCCTATGCTTACCCGGTAGGTATAATTTCCTATAAAGCTTATTTCATTTGTAACTCCAATGTTATCATTAATTACTAAAAATCCCAGTCCTATACTTTCATTTTTAAGTAATGCATCTATTGTAAATGTCATTGTTTTGGGAGCACCCTCGGTACCAGTCCACTGATTTCTGTAAAGTATTGTTGCGCTTAATGCCTCATTTCTGCCGGCATAAGCCGGATTTATCATTAAAGCATTATGTGTATAATGACTTGACAATGAATTTAATTGACTGTTTACATCCACTGCATATATCATTAACCATATGATAATAATAAATCGTCTCATATTATCTCATAATCACAACAAAGCCCTTTACTACTTTTCCTGTCCCCTGTACCAATACATAAAAGTAGGTGTCTTCCGGCAGCCTGCTTCCTTTATTATTTATTCCATTCCAATCGTTTTCATAGTTCATATTATTATAAACTTCTATTCCCCATCGGTTATACACGGTTAATTTAACAGGGCCAATATTTTCAATTCCTTTGATTACAAAGTAATCGTTCTTGATATCTCCATTTGGTGTTATTATTGAAGGTACAAATAAATCTCTTACAGTGATTATAATTTCATCACTAGATTCACATATTCCATTATTAACTTTCCATAAAAAGATATTGTCTCCAACTGATAAATTGGTTATAGCTGTTACAGGGGAATATATATCGACTATATTTCCCGAGCCTGAAATTATTTCCCATTCGCCTGTCTCTGACGAAGATAGTTCAGCTTGTAATGCGGTTTCAAATTTAGCATTTAATTCCTGGTCTTGACCCGCATTAGCTGTTGGAGCGGGGACTACAGAAATTGTTGCACTACTGTTCATATCTGTGTTACAATTGGCTTTGATTGTATATATACCGTCATCTGTTTGGTTTCCAAAGCTAATACCTGTTCCTGTACCTTCTACAATTGTCGTTGTTGTTGCTCCATTAAGAAAGAGTTCATAATTGACTCCGACATCGCTATCGTTGAGTCCGACGGTAACGCCTGTTCCTCCGGCGCAATATGAACCGCCTCCTGTGACATTGAAAACTGCGGGTTTTTTATTTATCAATAATGCCTGGTTTGATGTATTTGTGCAACCTCCATTTCCAATAACAACACATTGGTACGTGTTGCCATTGTATTCTGAAGTGGCATCAGTAACTGTAAGCGTATTTGTAGTTGCTCCTGAATATGTCCCTCCATCAGTAATATTTTGAAATCCCATTCCACTTCCTATATCAGCCTGCCACTGATAACCTGAGGCCCCTGATGCTGTTATAGAGAAGGTGAAGATAGTATTTTCACAATCCGTCACATTTGTTGGCTGGGTGGTAATTATTGGATTGCAGGTTGTTTGAAAAAAAGGATTAATAGGATCGTTTAAAATATCTAACATGTTTCCATAACTGCAGGAGGTATTTGGATAAGGCGTTGTTGGAGGCGAAGTACAATCGAGTGCAGGAAAATCGGCATTGTTATCACTTAATGCTATTGGAGAAATTGCCTCCCCGATAAATACCTTTACAGGGTCATCATTACTGGTAAATGAACCTTGATTAACAGATCCGTCTTTGGTAAAATTGCCTGTTAGCACTATATATGCATTTGCACCAATTAATGTTTGGTTACCCACATTAAGGTCACCTCTTATAATTAATATACCATTATCATTAACAGTTATGTCACTATTGTTACCCAAGGTTAAATCACCATATATAACCAATGTATCATTTATAATGAGATCACCACCCTCAAAATCAAGTGTTCCATTCCTTGTAATGTACCCGTTAATTGTAATGTTTATATCTATTGCAGTAACCAAGGGTGTAGTCCATATTGGTTCCCAGCTTGTTGAAGTAAGCCATAAACCGGTATAATTATCCTTAGTGGTTTGTTGTGAACAAACTACCTGAATGATTGAAAGAAACAAGCCCACCACAAACCAGCGTTGTTTTATAACATAGTATAAAGCATCCATTTCCGAAATGCATTTTTAATAGCAGTTCATATAGATTTAGGCGGTTGGTTATAGTGACCCAAAAATAGGATAGAGAATAATTAGTAGAAAATCGCCCCTTCTGTTCAACGCATATTAGAATCTGATTTTACAATGTGTTATGCACTAAGTTTCGTTTTTAAAATCAAAAAATAATATTTTCTTAATATATAAAATTAATAAAAAAAGAGAGTGTCCAAAATATTTTTTCATTCAATTTTTTCACAGAGAATCCATTGAATTTTTTGAACACCCTCTTTTTGGTGGTAATGTTTTTTTAAAGATTATTTATCTGGTCTAAGCTTTCTTACCTGGGCGCCGGCATCCCACATTTCCGATTCCCTCATTTCTTTTAATTCAGCTTCCAGAAATTCTTTATAATTTGGTTTTCCTGTAGATTCAAGTACTCTTTTTGTTTCTGCTCCTATTTTAACTTTTTCGTACAATTCTTTAAAGACCGGTACAGTGGCAGCCTTAAATTTAGGTCTCCAATCAAGGGCGCCACGTTGAGCGGTTGCACTACAATTTGAATACATCCAGTCCATTCCGTTTTCATCAACAAGACGAATAAGGCTTTGGGTTAATTCTTCAACAGTTTCATTGAATGCTTCGCTTGGGCTATGTCCATTTTCTCTCAGTACATCATACTGGGCTTCCATGATACCTGCCAATGCCCCCATTAATACTCCACGTTCACCTGTTAGGTCGCTGTAAACTTCATTTTCAAATGTTGTTGGAAATAAATATCCTGATCCGATAGCTATACCCAAAGCAATTGTTTTTTCTTCGGCTCTACCGGTATAATCCTGGAAAATGGCATAACTTGAGTTTATTCCTGTACCTGCAAGGAAATTTCTTCTTACTGATGTTCCAGAACCTTTAGGTGCAACCAGTATTACATCGATATTTTCGGGTGG
>CAZWGG010000325.1:0-6488 GCA_964633305.1 uncultured Bacteroidales bacterium | reverse complement strand
TTGAATCGCCACCTATTCTAAAAAAATCATCATTAATTCCTATTCGTTCTTTGTTTAAAACAGTCTCCCAATGCGTAGCCAAGGTTTGTTCAAGATTTGAGGAAGGAGCAATATATTTATTCGTAGTAATATTATTTAAGGACAAAAGACTTGTCCTATCAATTTTCCCATTAACCGTTACAGGAATATGATCTACAAATACGATGTTTGTAGGGATCATGTAATCAGGCAATTTTAATTTTAAAAAATCTCGTAATTCCTTTTCAAAAAAATCTGAGTTTTTAATTATAAAAGCAATAAGTTGCAATCCAGAATTTGATTCTTTTGTTAATACTACTGCATTTTTTATCCCATTGAATGATTTAAGCGCAAGTTCAATCTCCGAAAGTTCAATGCGATTTCCTCTAATTTTGACCTGGTTATCTATTCTTCCTAAAAATTCTATTGAGCCATCAAGCAAATATCTGGCTAAGTCACCAGTTTTATATAAGATTGAATTATTATCAAGAGGATTTTTAATAAACCGGTCTCTGGTTAATTCAACTTGATTAATATATCCGGTAGATAAATTTATACCTCCAATGAATAATTCTCCCGATATCCCAATAGGTTGAAGCTGTAAATTTTTATTAAATATGAAAAGCGTAGTATTATCTATAGGCTTCCCAATTGGTATTTTGTGATATCTGGTCAATCTGGATACTTGATGAAAAGAGACATCTACTGTTGCCTCCGTAGGACCATATAAATTGTGAAGTTGGGCGTGTGGAAAATAGTCCAAAAACAACTGGGCATCGGAAACTTTCAATTCTTCACCACTTGAAAACAGATATTTTATACTTTTAAGAGAATATCTCTGCTTATTTTGCGTCACATAATTTAAAAAAGCATTTAGCATCGATGGCACAAAATGTAGTACTGTAATTTTTTTATTTTGAATTATTTCACAAATTTCTTTTGGATCTCTTTCTGCCCCAGGAGCTGCTAATACAAGTTTTGAACCAAATAATGACCACCAGAACAATTCCCATACCGATACATCAAATACTATTGGTGTCTTCTGAAGAATTATGTCTGTTGACAGCAACGAATATTGGTTCTGCATCCAATATAGCCTATTTACAACAGATCTATGTTTGATCAGTACCCCTTTAGGCCTGCCCGTTGACCCTGATGTATATATAATGTAGGCTGAATCAGTTGGTTTTGCGAGATTTATATTTACAGCCGAATGTGCTGACATATTCTTTATATCTGTACAATTAAATTCATTTTGAAAATTATTGAAATGTTTTTTTTCAGTAATAAGTACGTTTGCACCGCTATTTCTTAAGGAATAAAGGACTCTTTCAACAGGATAATTTCGTGTAAGCGGCAGATAGATGCAACCTGCTTTTAAGGTTCCGAATATAGCAACTACAAGTTCTATAGAACGATCTAACTGTATGCCAATTACATATCCTTTTTCAGTAAAGTTTTCAATTAAATAATTTGCAACCTGGTTTGAGCGAACATTCAATTCACCATAAGTTAATTGCTGATTTCTAAATTGTATAGCAATTTTGTCCGGATTTTTGATTACTTGTTGCTCAAATAAATCCAATACTGTTCGATCATGCGGAAATGCCTTTTCGGTTTTATTGAATTCATTTATAATTTTATGTTTCTCCTCATCTGATATCAATTCAATATTTCCAATGTCCTTTTTTGAATTCGTAATGAGTTTATGAAGTAAGTCAAAATAGAGTTCAGCAATTCTTGCAATGTAACTAGCATCAAACTTGTTGGCATCATATCGAATGTTTAAAACAAGTTCGCTATTCACACTAAATGAGAATAGTACATTCAAATGTAAAGATTTGAATGCTGATTGCTGTTGAATTTCTTTGACCAACATTCCTATTGCAGAGAGTCCTGTGACTTCTTCACTTTTTTTATTCAAAATTTTTTCAATCGGATAATCACAGTGTTTTAAATCTTGAATTAAATTATTCTTTAATGCTAAAAGAAATTCCTGAAAATTTATTCCTGAAAAGTCGTCCATTCTAACTGGAACAATACTGTTATCAGTAATTAATGCTTGATTTTCGCTGTAATTTGGAGTAAAGACGACAATATCGGAAATAGAAGAACATTTTTTAGCCAAAATCCCTAAAGTGGAAAGTAAAACAATATGCTTAGCCTTGTCTGATTTAGATATTGCAGATAAGTTTTCATAAATTTTTTGAGACGCTTTTAGAGTAAATTCTTTTTGATTTTTATTAATCGAAGAATTTGAAGAAGTAGTAGCATCAAAATACGTATTAAATTCAAAATCTTCCAATCTGGTTTTCCAATATTTTCTGGCAATAATATTTTTATTTGCTTTTAAAGCTTTAAAATCAAGTTTTGACTCGACAGACATGGCAATGAGAATTAAATTTCGGTTTGAATCCTTATTGAATTATGAGTTTATATGATTATTTTCTTAAAAGTGGAAGGTTATGGCTTCTTCATTAAGCGAAGATGAAGATGATTTACTATCAAAATATTCAAGGATTTTAGCATCTAGATTTTCAGCGATTGTTTTTACTAACAATTTAAATTGTGCAACAATTAATTCAACATCAGATTTTGTAAAGTATATAGACGAATACTCTAATCTGAATTGTATAGCATTAGTACCTTCACTTGCAAATAAGGTAATCGGATATTTAGATGTTGCATTTTCAAATCCGTAAGACGAAAATATAATATCATCGGTTTGTACCCTCTTATCCTCAAAATTTTGAAAAACAAACATGGCATCAATCAAATTTTTAATAGGAATAGTCCTGTTATTATTCAATTCACTCACAATTGTAGATAAATCATAAGCTTGTTTACTAACCGCTTGAATTAAATAGTCATGCATGTTTTTTACAAAATCTTTAAATAATAAATCCGAATTTATTTGAAATCGGATTGGTAATGTTTTTACAAACATACCTACCACATTTTCCAATTCCTCCTGTATCCTACCTGAGGTATTGATCCCTATAACAATATCTTCTTGTCCCGTAAGTTGAGACAGATAAATGAAAAAAATTGAGAATAGTCCTGAAAAGGTTGTTATTTCTTTTTCTTTTAAAATATGAAGTATTGGATTAATAATAGTATTATCGATCTCAAACATTATGTTTCCTCCTTCATCTTCTCCTTTCTTTGAACCTAAATTTGTAGTTGGTAAATCGAGTGTTGGTATGTCTCCTTCAAAATTTTTAAGCCAGAATTCTCTGTGAGATATATATTCATCGGTTGTTTTAAAATTGTTTTCCCAATCTGCATAATCTTTATATTGAATGGGTAAAGGTTTAAGTCCTTCGCCTTTGTATAGTTTTAAAAAATCGGTAAATAATATTAGCTGAGACATACCATCACAAACAATATGATGTATATCCGCTATAAGTATTCTTTTACCTTGTTCAGTTTTTATTATTCCGCATCTAATTAATGGCGCCCTGCTTAAATCGAATGGTTTAATAAATTTGGAAATAGCATTTTGCACATTTTTTTCTTGATCATTAATTTCCTCTATACCAAAATCGACTGTGTTTCTTACTACCTGATGAAGTTTACCATTTTCAAATTTAAATTCTGTTCTTAGACTTTCGTGTCTGTCGATAAGCAATTTTAGTACGTTTTCTATCTTGTTTTTGTCAAAGTCGCCAACGATTTCCCAGGCCATTGGTAAATTAAAAGCCGTACTGGCTTTATTAAGTTCGTAATTATAATAAATTCTTTCCTGTGCAGATGATAAGTTATATGCAGATTTTTCTCCTGATTTAGAAATAACGAATAAGTCATCTTTTTTCGCTTTCTTAATAAATACAGCTTGTTTTTTAATTGTAAAATTATCGAACAATTCAGCCAATGAAATTCGGACATTATATTCTTTATAAATCCTACCTATTAACCTCATGATATTTAGAGAATTACCTCCAATACTACTAAAACTATCCTCAATAGAAATTGGTTTATCTCCTAAAATTTCTTTCCAAACAGATAACAATTTAGCTTCAATTTCATTTGTAGGCTCTATAATAGTTTGAGCAGTTAAATTGTCTAAAAGCCCTTTGTAGTTTATCTTTCCATTACTTAGTAAGGGGAATTCACATACTTCCACTATATTTGAAGGAATCATGTATGTTGGTAAATGATCTTCTAAGTACTTTTGAATTGCATCTTTTATATCATAATCTTTCTGTAATTTATTGTTTTTAATAATGAATGCTATAAGTGATTCATTTCCGTTTTCTTCATCATGTTTAACAACTATGGTATTTTTAATATATTCAGATTGAAGAAGAACGTATTCAATTTCATCAAGTTCTATCCTAATACCTCTTAACTTAATTTGCCTGTCTTCCCTTCCTACTAAATCTATTATTCCACCAGGCAACATTCTAGCCTTATCCCCTGTTTTGAAAAAAAATCTCTCATTTTGGGTACCTGAATTTATTTTTAGAAACTTATCATGTGTTAATTCTATTGCATTTAAATACCCTTTTGTGACATAATCCGAAATAATATAAAGTTCCCCAGGAACAAGGATATTACAAGGTCTAAAATCATTCTTACTTATTAATAATTCCGTATCGTATATAGGAGAACCAATTGGTATTGTTGCTTTCTTGATATCGCTTGGCTTAATCTTATAGTAAGATCTTATCATAGTAGTTTCTGTTGTACCATAAAGATTTACAAGCTGAATTCTTGAATCAAAAATATTATACCAGTTTGCGAGTTCTGAAGGAACGATTTTTTCTCCTGAAAGCAATACATATTTAAGATCCTTAAAATTTTCAGATGAAATAGCAGTATTATTTATCGTACGAAATAAACTTGGAACGCAATGAATCAAATTTATTTTTGATTCACCAATCCATGATACTATTTCTTCCGATACATATAAATTATTATCCAGCGGTGGAATACATATAGTTCCTCCGGAAATTAAAGGAACAAACACATCCCTTAAAAAGGCATCAAAAAAAGGACTAATAAATTGACTAAATCGAGAAGTATGATCTAAATTAAAAGACTCAATTTCCCATTTTACAAATTGTGAAAGACTGGAATTTTTGCCTACAACTCCTTTAGGCTTTCCGGTAGATCCAGAAGTGAAATAGATATAGATACTATCATTTTCTTCATACTTAGGATATTGAATTTCATTTTTTTCATTTTCGTTTGTACTATCGAGAATATCTTCCAGATAATAAATTTGTAAGGAAGTTATTTTTTCAAGGATAACATTTTTAGGCGATTTCTTAGACGAAATTATATGTTGAATTTTAAAATCTTTAATAATTTATAAAAGCCTATTTTCAGGCAAAGATTCATCGATTGGTACAAAAGTGCATCTGGCATTTAATGTACCTATCATAGAACAAATAAGGTCGGATCGATCTTGTATTAGTAGTCCTATTACAGTTTCTTTTTCTAATCCTTCTTTCAACAAAAAATATGTAATCTGATTAGAAATAAATAGCAACTCGGAATAGGAAATTAATCTTTTGTCACTTTCAATTGCTATTTTCTTGCCATTGGTTTCAAGACTATTAATTAATTCTTTTTGAACTATCATATATGCTGTTTTTTAAATTTACAATTTCATCGATTAATGGTTTATAAATATTCGCCAAGATTACTATAAATATAGTAAGTATGGCACAATGTAAAAATTTGGTATTCAAAATCTTGCGGCTGTAAAATGATATTGTCGAGATTTATTCAACAGCGATTCTACAAAATTTCTTAATTACAAAAATCGATGCTCTATTTATGAATAGGTCATACAAGCCCATCCAACTAAATTATAATTTTATTATTTCTATCAACCATTTTAAAACTTAGAAGTCAATCCACGTGTATTCTTTAATTACTTGTACATCATTAATCTCGTCAAATATGATCCAGTGTAAATCGATAAGAAATGTTATTACCTTTTTTTTAAGAATCACATACTATTAATGCATTAATTTTATAGGAGTAACAATATATGTGTATGGACAAACATTGACCTAACGTTTAAAAAATTTATCTAAGAGAATACCAAATGTAATAACTATAATTAACAAATCGTTTTCGTATGGAGCATTTACAATAAACCCTTCCTGTTTATATGTATTTTTAAGCGTTTCAATCTGATCCGGGTTGAAATATCCTTGTTTCTTTATCAAATCATAAGATAAAATATCATTAATATATTCGATGTTGTTCTGAAGTAAATAAGGACTTCCAGGTGCAACAAAATGGAACTTTTCTCTTTCAATAATCGTTTTTGGCACAAATTTACTTGCCATTTTTTTTAGAATATACTTCTCACTAAAGTTCTTTAGTTTTAGTTCCGATGGAATTCGGGTTGATAATTCGATAAAGTCCTTATCTAAGAAAGGATACCTTACTTCCACTGAATTTGCCAGTGCCATCCTGAAGCACTCCCCTGATAGAAAAGAGCATAAGCT
>CAZWGG010000324.1:0-6498 GCA_964633305.1 uncultured Bacteroidales bacterium | reverse complement strand
TCTTCTTTGCTTTTAAAATAAAGATATATAGTTCCCTTACTGATCTCTGCCACATCAGCGATTTCATCCATAGTAGCATTGTCAATTCCTTTTTTGAAAAAAACCCGTTCGGCAGCATCAACAATGTCATTTCTACGTTGCTCTTTTTCCCGCTCTTTTCTTTCTAGAATACCCATATTTTATTTTAGTAAAAAAAATGACTATTAGTCAGCAAATATAATATAGTTTATTTAATAACCGAAAGTTCTTTAGTTTTTTTTTTATTTTTGCTACCCTAAAAATTTATACCTAATGATTTTAAAAGACTATTTCCGCAGGCTTTTTAAATATCTTTTGTTTCTCTTTGTTATACTTGGAATAGTATTTCTTCCGGCAAGTATAAAAGGAAGTCTTCGATTTTCTGAATTAGTGAATTTTGTTTTTGAAAGTGAGAGGGTAAAGCTATTATTAATTATAACTTTTGCCTATTCGTTTGTTTACCCTGTTTTAGTATTTGGAAAAAAGAAAAGATACTTTAACGGCAAATTTTCCGATAACAAAGAAATATTTTTTAAAACATTTGAAAAATTAAATTACATCCAACTGGAAGAATCTGAAAACCGCCTTGTTTTCCGAAAAAAATATATTTTTACAAGAATTATGACGATTGGAGAAGATAAAATTGATGTCGATATTTCAAGCGATCCTGCAATTTTTAGGGGAATGAGAAAAGAGCTCAATAGAATAGATAAAGCTTTGGATAAGAACCTACTGGAAAAGTAGATAAAATATTCTTTTTTTGCCAAATATTCCGATATACAAAAAAGTAGCTTTGTTAAGATTTACAGATTATTTGCAATTGGGCAGATCAGGTTTTTAAAATTTTATCATATTTCTGAGAGATAAATTCCCAATTTACCACATTCCAGAAGGCATTGATGTATTCTGCCCGGCGGTTCGTATATTTCAGATAATAGGCATGTTCCCAAACATCAATCAAAAGAAGAGGTCTACCTTTTACTTCGGCGATATCCATAATGGGGCTATCCTGGTTTGAAGTAGTAGTAACTTTTAATTTTCCATCTGATAAAATAAGCCAGGCCCATCCGGAACCAAATAGTGTTTTAGCAGCAGAAGAGAATATATTCTTAAAATTTTCAAATGAACTGAAATCCCGGTTTATAGCATCAAGAAGATTTCCTTTTGGAATACCTCCTCCATTGGGAGAAAGTACTTTCCAGAATAATCTGTGATTAACAAATCCTCCCCCGTTATTTCTTACTGATAAAGGATATTTTGAAACCTCGCTAAGAATATTCCTTGCATTTTTTGTTGTTATACCTGCCTCTTTCACTGCTGCATTAAACTTAGCCGTATATCCCGCATGATGCTTAGAGTGATGAATTTCCATAGTTCTTGCATCAATATATGGTTCAAGGGCATCATATTTATAAGGTAATTCAGGAAGTTTAAACTCAAAGAGTTCATCCTGTTTTAAAATACTATTTGCATAACCGGTTTTCCCCAATAAAGATGTAGCAAAAATACCGCCTAAACTAACTGCTCCAGTCTTTAAAAAAGTTCGTTTATCCATATCTACTATTTCCCTTAGTTTACTAGATTAAAACAAACTTACTAAAAAAATGTTTGATTTACCTAATTTTGGCCATATAATATTTAAGCTCAATTCTTTAGTTTTTGGATAAGTTCAGCAAGGGTTAATGAAAACTGTTCACCCGATTTCATATCTTTCACCGTTATTTCTCCACTAACCATTTCATCTTCTCCCACCAGGGCAACGTATGGAATATTATTTAAGTTAGCATAGTTCATCTGTTTTTTAAGTTTAACAGGATCAGGATATAATTCAGTATATATTCCGGAATTGCGCAACTTTTCTACTAACTTCAAACAGTATATGGATTCATTTTCTCCAAAGTTTGCAACCAAAAGTTTTGTTATTGTCGCAACTTCCAAAGGAAATAAATTAAGTTGGGCCATTACATCATAAATACGATCCGCCCCAAATGAGATACCCACGCCAGGAACACCTGGCAAGCCGAACACTCCTGTCAAATCATCGTATCTTCCGCCCCCGCAAATACTACCAATTTCTATTTCTTTTGCTTTAACTTCAATAATAGCTCCTGTGTAATAGTTTAGTCCACGGGCAAGTGTAAGATCGAGAATAATTTCGTTTTTTAAACTTATCTTCTTGCTATAATCAAATAATGTTTTAATTTCTTCAACTCCTTTTTTACCTGTTTCTGATTCTTTAAGCCAGGAATCAAGTAGTTTTAGTTTAGATTCGTTGTTTGACAGAACAAAAATATAACTCTTAAGTTCTTCAATCTGCGACTTATTTAATCCGATATTTTCAAGTTCCCTGGCCACATTATCTATACCTATCTTATCTAATTTATCAATAATAATTACGATCTTATTAAAATTATTCTGTTGCCCTAACTCTTCAACAATTCCCGCCAGTATTTTACGGTTATTTAGTTTTATTTCAACGTCAATTTTCAGGCAGGAAAAAATTTCATCGATAATTTGAATTAATTCCATTTCATTTAGAAGGGAATAGCTCCCTACAACATCAACATCGCATTGGTAAAACTCCCTGTATCTTCCTTTTTGAGGCCGGTCTGCCCTCCAAACGGGCTGAATTTGATAACGTTTAAATGGGAGGGTTATACCATTTCTGTGTTGAGCAACATAACGGGCAAAAGGAACTGTAAGATCGTACCTAAGCCCTTTTCCGCATAGTTGCAATGAAAGTTTGTTACTATCATAACCGGTAATTTCACTTGTATCTATACCTTTGAAATAATCTCCCGAATTCAATATTTTAAAAAGAAGTTTATCGCCTTCTTCTCCGTATTTACCCAGCAATGTGCTTAAATTTTCCATTGCCGGGGTCTCAATCGGCAGATAACCATATTTCTTAAAAACCGCCTTAACGGTATCAAAAATATAGTTTCTCTTTACCATCTCTGAAGGAGAAAAATCCCTTGTTCCTTTAGGTATGGACGGTATTTGATTTGACATCGAACAGCTTTTTACATTTACGAGCGCAAATGTAAGATTTTAAGCCCGATAAATCAAAAATTATATATTTTGAAAGTTAAAGTTTTTTCTTTGCCGCCGGGAGCTTTTTGCTTCTTCAGCTATCTTATTTAAAAATTCAGCATTTATATGAAACATAATATGTATTGATAAATTAACTTATATGAAATGTTTTATTTATTGTTTGGGCAGATAATCAGAATGGTCTTTGGGCATAAATGGGGTGTGATCATCGGTTTTTAATTCAGATAAAGAGGTTTTTGATTTTTCGGCTTCTTCCTTTTTTCTGAGCTGTTCTTTATGAATCTCCATTTGCCGGAATCTTTTAATAGCAGGAATTCCCCTGATTAGAAACAAGGTAAAAATAGTTTTAATAATTAGTGCTCCAGAGATATTGGATGCATCTTGATATTCTGCGTAAAACATCACTGTTGATATAATATCCAGTACCATTAGAACAAGAATTGTTACCATGGCAACCATTGATTTTTTTTCTTTTATGAATATCCCTAACAGGATGAAAATGCCAGCATAGATAATGTTCCAGTATCCAACCCCGAAATTTTTGAGAAAACTAGTGTCAATTAATAAAGACAGGACACCAAGTATACAATTAACAATTGCAATAAACAGAATAATTTGAAAAATGGCATTCAACCTTTTAAGAGGGTGAGTGATTGAACCTTCCATAGGTTGTCCGTTAATTAACAACTCCAGCTCTTCCAGTATATAAAATGATTTAACCAAATGCACTTTTAATTTATTTCCATTACCAACATCAAATTCTTTTCCTTGCCTTAATTCATTTTTATTGTTGAATGCTCCAGCGGGTTTATTGTTTATTTTAACTTCAACATTTTTGAAACTTCCTTTCCAGTTTATTTCAAGTACCTGCTTATTTTCTTTATCAAGAGAATATATTTTCCTGACCATGATTTTATTGTTGACTTACGAATAGTTTAAAAATACACCAGAATCAAAAATACACATTCTAATCTTACCGGTCTAGCAGGTCAGCTAAATTAATTTAGATATTAGTCCCTTTCCTATCTGTTTTATTTATCATATAAAAAGGTGAGAATACTAATAATACAAGGCTGGTTAGAATAAAACTCATTTCTATACCAAAAAATTGAGCAATTATACCAAATAATGGGGCAATTAAAGCTGCAAATATGGTGTTTGCCTGTGATTCGGCCGATAAAACCGAAGCGAGGACATCATCGTTCAACAGTTCTGTAATATATGAAACAGCCATTGGTCTTCTCAAATTTTCAATAATATAAACAAAAAAGAAAACGAAAATAGAAACAGCTAACAAATTCAATTTATAAAATACTCCTATCAGTAAACCAGATATCAAACCAATAATAAGCGTTACATTCAAAGGCTTACTAAGGTGGTCAAATTTATCAGCGACCCGGCCTGAGTTCCTGGAAGTAAAAAAAGTTATAAAATATAAAATGAAGTAAATCATTCCAATTACTATTGCTTCTTTTTTCCTGCTTTCAAGTGCCATAAAAATAGGTATTCCCACTACAAATGCTTGTATAACTGTTTGAAAGTAATCTTTAACAGCTTGGTAATACCCGCTATAGGAAGACATATTTGTTATGGCTTTTAACAACTTAATATTTTTAAAAGAAAAGACAAATTCATAAAATACTTTTTTGAAGACTTCCATTACTTTTTCATTCCGCCGGTTTAATGATTCTCCTTCTAATATAACCGGATAAGATGCCATTAGAAAAAAATCGATGGAATAAGGTACAAGGCTTAAAAGAAAAACAGAAGAAAAACTTCCTGAGAAAAAAACGATAGCCGCTGCGATTAGTGACGATATAGCCGAGCCAAGCTGCGACCAGGACCTGGTATGTCCGTAGTAATGTACTTTTTGGTCTTCCCAATGCTTTATTTTAAGGTACTGAAATATCATAGCTTTATGGGTACCTGTTCGAAAAGCATCGGCTGTACCAAAAACAAAAGAGGCAATGACAAGCATAAAAAAACCGTTTGAAAAATAATAGAATACAAAAGACAGGATATAAAATGCAAAAGATGTCATCATGGTCTTTCTGCGGCCTAAAGAATCGGCAAGTATTCCACTTGGAATTTCAAAGATATTTCTGGTAATTTTAATGATCGCATATATTGTTCCTATTAAAGCATAGTTAAGGCCTTTTTCATCATGTAGTATTAGGATAAAAAAAGGTTCGAAAAAACGCTGATTTTTTAAAAAGCCATAAAGGCAAAATTTATAATATTGAAGATCTTTCTTAAATTTTGGGGGCATAGATTTTTATATTTTCTTCTTCAAATATACACCTGATCAATTGCAGTTAACGTTTTGTTTAATTTCATATTTTTTGATTTTACAATACTTAATATCTTCAATTTCACACCTCAAAAATACAAAATCATTTTGATCAATGTTATTGAAATTTAAATTACCTGTTTGTTTTTCAAATCTGTTTCCCCTCAAATTATATTTTAGTAGTATGACAGATAAATAAGGGCTTTAAAAAAAAATGGAAATTATTAAAGGAATTGATGAACTGCTTCAATTAGTTCTTCATCATTGCTCATCCCCTTTATTAAATACCTGTCAACATTTGTAATAAACCTCGGATCATAAAACCTCTCGATGTAGTCATGCATTTCACCGGAAAACATAATAATTTTTGTTTTTGGAGATATCTTCTTGATCTCATCTAAGATTTGAATGCCATTTTGAAATTTAAGTTTATGATTGCCAAAATTATAATCGAGAATAATAATGGTGGGCTTCAAATGCAGGTTTTTAACACAATCGTCTCCTGAATTAAATACTTTGACATCCGCCTGAATATTCATTTTTATTTGCATTTCAATAAGACGGCTAAATGCAGAATCATCATCTACAATGAAAATTAAAGGATTATTTAAATTTTTCATGAGAAAATATATTAATTAATTGAAATCATAATCAAAGACTTTACAAAACATTATAATTAAGATGCCATATGCTCGTTATTTTAAGTTTATGTTATTTCTAGAATAGCTCCTAGTAACTTTTTATGATCATTTCCTTCTTTTATTATATACTTGAAAGGTTCCTTTGTGAATTTTATAAAATTTAATAAGCCGGGATCATGATGCATTTCTCCGGATAACATAATTATATGGGTACAAGGTGAAATTTTACGCACTTTTTTTAGTATATGCAGTCCGTTTTTATTACCATTATTCCCAAGGTTATAGTCAAGGACTAATATGGTTGGGTTGAGATTAAGGTACCTGCTGCATTCTTCTCCTGAAACAAAAGTGTAAACACTATTAAACCCATATCCTTTTAAATAGTTTTCTAATAGTCTCAGATAAGATATTTCGTCATCAACCAAAAATATTAACGGTTCAAGATTTACTTTCATATATTGTGAACTTTGAAAAAATTTACTAATAGAGCATACG
>CAZWGG010000323.1:0-6501 GCA_964633305.1 uncultured Bacteroidales bacterium | reverse complement strand
CTTTAACAGGTATTTATTTTTGCTTAATGTAAGCAAATTATGTTCAACATTGTTTAAAAATTTAATATAACCTTCTGCTTTCGATTCTCCTGAATCATTAAATACGGATGTAGCAGCGGCCCCTAATTCAGTGCTTCCATATAAGTTAATCAAACAACCAAATTTTTCTTCATAATCAAGAAACCATTTCTTGTCTACTTTATCGCCTGCAACGACAGAATATTTGTATTTCTTTTTACTACCGACCATTTTAACTAGCATCTGTATCATTGAAGGAGCTTGAAATACGACGGAAGGATTAAAATCTTTTTCGTTTTCAATATATTTAACAACGTTGATGTTTTTTAATAAAAAAATAGAAGCCCCTGCCATTAAAGAAGGAATTAATGCTGCACCTAAGCCATACATATGATAACACGGAACACTTATTAAAACCCTGTCTTGTTGTGTAATTCCTATATGGTTGAGAAAATTTTTTGCATTGTTTAAGAACACTTCTTTTTCAAATAATACATATTTTGATTTATTTGTGCTTCCTGAGGTCTCCAATATCACGTTATTAGAATTCTTAAGAATAGGTTGAGAATCGATTTTAACCAATTTTACTGTTTCTCCAAAATCTAATTTATTAGATTCTTTAATCAGTTTATGATTAATAATAAGCTGGCAATTACAATATCCGGGAATATGAGTATTATTAATGCTTTTCGATAAATAAATATTTATATCCTTAGATAAAAAATACAACAATAAAAGAATATCTAAAGGGTTATTTATTAATTGAAATTGAACGCATGATCCTGGTGGCAGGGTGTCTAAAGCAAGACTGGCATCAAGTTGATTAAAATAATTCAATATCTCACAATATCTTATATTTGTTTCATCATTCTTAATGAAGTTATCATTCTGTTTATCAATTGTTATTTGAAAAAAATCTTCAAATTTCATTTGTTAGAATTTTTTTGTTATTAAATTTATCAGAAATTACCGTATCCCTTTGTCTTCTGAAATTAGAACCCGTCTTGTACCGAATTTTTTTCTATTTCTATAGAAGAATTTACAAGTTGAGATATTACTTTTTAAATTCTTTAGACATACCAATTACCTTTATGCCAAACATACCAGAGGTTGGTCAATTAGCATAACTTTTTTGACTTTTCTTAATTATTTTCCTCTTCAGTTTAAACCTGAAGTGTATTTGCAACTTATCCCATAAAAATTTACAACCCTTTATCCTTAAGTGTTGTAATTACTGTTTTTTTTCTATTTAAGCAATTACTTCTTATTTTTCCATTATCTATCGAAAAATCATGATTCCCACACCACCTTGGCTGTAATGTTTTTTCCGATATATTTTTTGTTGACAAGGATAGTATAAAGAACTTTTTGTAAAAAAATCAATCTATCTCCTACTTGTATTATATACTAAATGGTCTAAATCTATAAATATTATTCTTATATTCAAAATATCAATAAAAATTTTTTGAGTTATAAGCTCTTAGAGGATGTTAAGGCTAATCAAAAGATAAGTTATATTTGTGCATTACATAAGTAAATTGCCTATACTTTTATAATTGTAAAACGATGCCCTTCAAATGGAATCGATTCCTATATTGTTTTACAACGTGTTTATATAATCTCAAATACTACTTACTAATTTCTCTTTAAATTTCTTGTTAACAATAAATCAATCCTACTGTTCTCAAAATCAATGTATCTAGGTTTTATCTTTCGTGTTTCTTTTTTACTTATATATTGAAATTCATAATGTTATTATTAATTATTCTATTTTCCTAGTAAATGTCTTCATATATAATATGATGCATTTAAGCAAGGCTTTCGGAAAAATTTTTCCGAAAAAATATTACAAAACCTTGATTTTTTTGTGACAGCCCTGTGATACTTATTCTGGAATTTTGGTCAGAAAAACAAAAATTAAAACAATTAAAAATATGAAAACAAAAATTTTAATTTTATTAGTTATTTCAATTGCTGCTTTTTCAGCATGCGAAAAAAAAGATGAAATGACTCCCATGCCCCTTGATCCCAACATGGCAGAGAAAGTTCAGGTTGACCGGTTCAGTGAAGATGCCGGAACATTATTTATAAGGAATGAAACGAATGGACTGCCCGGTTCCAATCAACCTATTAACTTTGATGTAGCACCATTTATTACACAAGGATTAGGCCCAAGGGGGGAAGTTGTAAAGTATTACAATTTTGATGTGTTGCCAATAAAGTCGGCACCCATTTTTGTATTGTTCAGGGAAGGAGAAACATCATCTGTAGAAGGTCAGCTAAACATTATCGATGTTATTCCGGGTGACAAAGAATACAGCGATTTTTGGCATGTTCACAAAGTAACCGTACCATCAGGCTACGTGGCTAATACTGTTACCAGTTACCAGGAAATTGTAGATAAAGGTTTTACAGTAGAACGAACCAACAAGGTTGTTAACTGTCCTGTGGTACCTGAAGGTTCAACAGCATCCCTGCGTTTTACGAGCAGTGAGCCGACCGGTTTGATAAGGGGTTGGTATAAAAGCAAGGTGGTATTCTATTTTACGTTCGAAGAAAAATCACTAACCGTTGACCTTCCACCTAGCGGACATCCCAATGTTCCTCTCTCGGATATCCTTGTGACTTTTAACATTAACCCCGGTCAGGAAGGAGGAGGCCCACCATCAGGTTTTGTAACTGAAACCGGAACACAGCAAACCCATAATGTGGTTGAAACAATTCCAACAGATGATGATTATTCACCATTCTGGGATGTAGATGTGTATGATAATGCAGATTTCGATAATGTTTCCGATTGGGAAAGCGCGATGAATGCCACTATTTTGGGAACAGGTGTTGCATTGGTTAACTGCCCTATTGTTTCAGTAGAATAAAAACAGTAAAGTGGGTAAGTAATAGCAATTTACAAGCTATTACTTACACACATTGTGAGTGCCAATTATGGGTTTTATTCTATTTTATCTATTGATCTTATAGTTTTAACTAACTGCTTTCAGATGTTGTTTGTAACTGCTTTGCCATAGCTGCACCAATTAAACTTTCCAAGGGTGTTCCACCAGATTCACTACTTCCAATAATCATTGTTTCCGGGAAATTAATTTTTGCAATCTCAGCTGCCATTCTAACATCCCTGTCAAGTTCCATTTTTAATTTTACCTCCGGTGTAATACCGGCACTAACTTTTCTTGCTATCTCATAAGCTTCTGCATCGGCTGTAACCTTCTTTCGTTGTGCATTTAATTTTTCAGTTTCCAATGCAATTGTAGCAAGCTTTTTGTTAGTTTCTTCCTGTTTTAACTTTGTTTCAATAGCAATGAGCGCTTTTACCTGTTCTTTTTCCTGTGCAACCCGTTCGGCAGCCTTATCTCTTTCTCCTTCTGCAATAATTCTTTGTTGAGCGTCTTTTGCAGTCTCAACTTTTTGTTGTTCAAGTTGCCGTTTAGCTGACTCATCTCTTTGTGCCTCCAGACGTTGTTTGAATGTTGCCTCTAATTCTATATTATCAACAATTACTTGAGATACAATAATGTTATTTTCACTAAGTTCATGTTTAATACGTTTTGGTATCCCATTTTCAAGTACTTTCTTAACCTCATACGAAGTTTTTATTTCTTTTATTACTCGCTCATTAGCCTGACAGGTAACTTTTCCGTTTTTGGCATTTTTGAAATAATAATAGCTGCTACACCGGCAACAAGTACTAGAAATCCAATAAATGTGATCATAATATAAATTTTTAGTGGTTAAATAATAATTCTTCTCCCTCTTTTACTCGACTTTCATATATTTACAATTTTTTGCACAAAAATTTACAGAAATTAATTATATGAGTTGAAATAAATAGCTTTGTTAATAGTGAATAAACTACGACTATATTATTTTTGCCTGACACTTCTGCTTGGGTATTCAACGTTTGGACAATACCGACATAGCTATTTACAACTTGGTAAAAGGGAGTTTAGAGCAGAAAATTATATAGAGGCTATTAACTTTTTTACTTATTATATTAATGACCATCCTACTATTTATGAAGGATATTATTTGCGTGGGTTGGCAAAATACTATGTAGCAGACCTAATTGGTTCGGAGATTGATTTAACCAAAGCTATTCAATATCTGCCGGAATTTCCCCGGATTTACCTGGTTCGAGGAGTTGTTCGCTCCGAGAATCTTAAACTAAAACAATCCATTGATGATTTCAATACTGCACTGCAACTTGATTCAACTTATACCGATGCTTACTATTACAGGGCTTTAAATTATCTCATTTTACATGAATACGAATCTTCACTGGCTGATATAGAGCAGGTAATTGAATCAGATACATCTTATCCCAATGCCTATATTCTTCGTGGGGTAATTCATTCTCAACTAAATAACTATTACGAAGCAATTCTCGATTTTACACATTGTCTTAACCGAGACCCTAAAAACAGCCGTGCTTTGGTAGAAAGAGGTTCGGTATATGCCAAACTTGGAAATATTGAATTTGCTATGGCAGATATCGACTCGGCACTAAGTATAGATTCGCTAAATGCTTATGCCTATTTTCAACGCGGATTGATGAACATTGATATTAAGGATTACGAAAATGCCCTTAAAGACCTAAACAGGGTAATTGAAATATCACCTGAAAATGAACTGGCATACTTTAACAGGGCATTAATAACTTCCAACAGAAATGAAGATGGGCAAGCTATTAAGGACTATCTTCATATTCTAAATCAACGTCCTGATAATATGCTTGTATACTACAACCTCGGGATTAGTTTTGCCCGGTTAGGTCATTTTGAGAAAGCAATTACTTGTTTTAATAAAGCCATTGAACTTTATCCGGACTATGCAGATGCATACTACCAAAGATCACTTGTTAAAATAGAAGTTGGAAATATTGAGAGCGCTAAACAAGATATGAAGAATTATGAAAGCCTGAATGATAAAAATATGCAAAAAGACGATAGCACAAAATTTGATGAAGGACTTGAAATTTTACGACTTTCGCATTTTTCTGACGACTTCATTAAAGAGAAAGAAAAGAAAAACAAAGTACAATATATAGAAACCGAGATATACCTGCAACCTATCTTCCAGGCAGTAATTGATACGGAAAATTTCCTTTTGCAAATAGAATCTCCCGAAGAAAAAACAATAAAGTATGAGCTAAAAAGCATTCCTTGCAATCCAGATTACAATATTGCCAAAGAACTTATTCAAAATAAAATTAAAATTCTTGACAGCCTTATTGTTAAGGACGAACACGAAATGAATTATTATTTAAAGCGTGGACTTCTTAATAAGCTTCTTAATAATTATTCTGCCGCTATTCATGATTTGGACAAAGCACTTTCCTATGAACCCAAAAATGTATTTATTCTTTTTAGCAGGGCAAATTGCAGGTTAGCCCTGCTACAAGACTTATTGGATAAAAATAGTTTTGAGAGAGGGTTACCCAAACATTTTAATTCACAATGCTTACGTTTGTATTCCGATATTTTGTATGACCTATATAAAATTCTTGATATTAATCCTGTTTTTCTCTATGCAAGATACAACATTGGATACAGCAGGTTTTTAATGGAAGATTATTCCGGTGCATTAAGAGAGTTTTCTGTGGTATGCAGTAAAAGAAAAATTGCTGAAGCCCATTTCAACAAAGCGTTGTTACAAATTTTCCTGGATGAGAAGGAAGAAGGATGTGTTGAGCTGGGAATTGCCGGTGAATTGGGACTAAAAGAAGCCTATTCTGTTATAAGAAGGCTATGCAGATAAATAACTTTTATAAAAAAGGTGGTTTTTACTACATTTTGTACTTGACTGGTATAGGAGACAGCAAACCTCAATAGGAATAAAGAAAAAAAGACAAAATAGTTGAAACCTTCCGTTTCTAATGATTAACTTAGCTTTAATTGTATAATGAAACGTCCTTGATAAAATAATCAATTATTATCACATGCAAAAATGATTATTTTATCATGCAAAGTTCCATCTGACCATTAGAAATTAAAAATATAACCAGATGAAACCTATACGATTTGTGAATCGTAAACAGAGAAAGTCTGGCTTAATTTTTGTAAATAGTTGAAATAGGTATCTCAGAAAAACTTAGCCTGGCATACAATAAAATAAAATATAAATTTATGAAGTATTTAGTATCACTAATTATCGTGGTTATATTAGCAACAAATGTTTATGGACAAAAACTTGAAATAGGTGAAAAAGCTCCTGATATTGTACTTAACTCGCCAGAAGGAAGAGAGCTGCGCCTATCTTCGCTAAGGGGAAAGATGGTATTAATTGATTTTTGGGCATCATGGTGTGTTCCTTGCAGAAAAGAAAACCCAATTGTTGTAGAAGCTTATCACAAATATAAAGATGAAATTTTTAAAAACGGCGAGGGTTTTACGGTATTCAGCGTTTCGTTAGATTTTAATAATATGAAGAAGATATATATTTATGAAAGAAAAAAAGGGTGTGGGTATT
>CAZWGG010000322.1:0-6503 GCA_964633305.1 uncultured Bacteroidales bacterium | reverse complement strand
ATTAGAGGAAGTTCTCCCTGCAATAATAAAACCATTATCTGATGTTTCCCGAATTGAACTAGATCTTTCAACGTCACTTCCACCTAAACATCTTGTTGTCCACAATGTATCGCCATATGAATCTAACTTTACAATCCATACATCGCTTTGTCCATGGTTGCCGGACACATATCGATCGACTGAAAAAGTAGAGTTTGCAACAATAAAACCATTATCAGACGTTTCCTGAATTGAATTAGCTTCATCATAACTACTTGCTCCTAAGCATTTTGTCCACAACGTATCTCCAAACAAATTTAGTTTTATTATCCATGCATCACCATATCCATGATTACCGGTTACATCTCCGTCAGATGAAGATGAATAACCTGCAATAATAAAATTATTAGCCGATGCTTCCTGGATTGAATGAATTCTATCAGCAGAGCTTCCGCCTAAACATTTTGTCCATAGTGTATCACCTGATGAATTTAGTTTTACCAGCCAGGAATCCTGGCTTCCATGATTTCCATATACATTTCCTTCATCTTTCCTGTTTGTAGCGGCCACCAAATAGTTGCCATTGATTTGTAAAATATCATAAGCACAATCATCTACGGCTGTTCCATAGAATTTCTCCCATATAAGGTTTCCCTGCTTGTCCAATTTTATTATCCAACAATCATCTCTTCCATTATTACCGGATACATCTCCATCAGATGAAGATGACACTCCTGCTATAATAAACCCACTATCTGCTACTTCACGGATTGAACTAGCTTCATCATTCAAACTTCCCCCTAAACATTTTGTCCATAAGGTATCACCTAAAGAATTTAGTTTTACGATCCAGTAATCATAGCCTCCATGGTGGCCGGAAACGTTTCCATTAAACGAATATGTAGAGCCTGCAACAATAAAACCATTATCCGCAGTTTCCTGTATTGAATGAGCCTCCTCTTCTTTGCTTCCCCCTAAACATTTTGTCCATAAGGTGTCGCCAGAGGAATTTAGTTTTACAATCCAGTAATCAGTGCCTCCATGATGGCCGGACACATCTCCGTCGGTTGAGAATGTTTCCCCTGCAATAATAAAATTATTGTCTTGTGTTTCTTGAATTGAATAAGCTTTATCAAATGAGCTTCCTCCTAAACATTTTGTCCATAAGGTATTGCCCAAAGAATTTAGTCTTACTATCCAATAATCACATACACCATGGTTGCCAAATACATCTCCATCAAATGAATATGTTATTCCTGCAATAACATAACCATTATCCGCTGTTTCCTGAATTGAATTGGCATATTCATAATCGCTTCCCCCTAAACATTTTGTCCATAAGGTATCACCTAAAGAATTCAGTTTTATTATCCATACATCACTTCCACCATGATTACCGGATACGTCTCCATCAGTTGAAGTTGCATATCCTGCTATGATAAAACCATTATCTGATGTTTCCTGGATTGAAGTAGCCTCATCATCTGAACTCCCCCCTAAACATTTTGTCCAAAGAATTTCTCCTGATAAATTAAGCTTTACAACCCAGAAATCCTTGCCGCCATGATTGCCGGATATATCTCCATTATTCGAGGCTGTATATCCTGCAATAATAAGGCTATTATCCGATGTTTCCTGGATTGAACCTATATTTTCATCAGAGGTTCCACCTAGGCATTTTGTCCACAATGTATCACCAGATTCATTTATTTGAATAATCCAGATATCATTCAGTCCATGATTGGTTATTAGTCCACCTCTATTTGATTCTGTATATCCTCCAATTAAATACCCATTATCAGAAGTTTTACTAATAGAAGTTGCTTGATCATTATCATTTCCTCCAAAACACTTGGCCCAATCTATTTTCATTTGCTGAGAATAAGCACATAAGCTTATTAGTGTAAGAATTTGAAGAGTAAAAATTAGTTTTTTCATATTGGTTTGAAATTGAGTTTTTTAATATTTTAAAAATAAAAATAGGCATATATTATTAAAAAGTACTATGCTTATTGACTAAAAAAAGATATAATTTGGTCAAAATAATGAAATAGATTAAGTATTTATTCATTTCATAATTTTCCTAGAAGCTTTTTTATAATTAGACGCATTTTGGTAAAGTTTTCGGAAATTTTTTTTAAAAAATATGATAGGAGTATAAAAAATAGTAATAATCTTCACCTCGAAGGGCAATCCTGTAAGTTTGTAATCCAGTTAATCCAAAACCAACAAATAGACTAATTTAAATAATTTGCTTTACCAATTTCTTCAAGGGTTATGACATTATTTTCTTTTTCTTATGATGTTGTGATTTTGTATATTTTTCATTATGGGCATTCCTGTTTTTCAAATCTTGTGCTACCTGTTTAATCAATACATCGAAATCATTTTGAGTTATGTTGCGATCTATGCGAAAAGGGAACATCTTTCTAAAAGGAAACTTATAATTTAGCCTGAAGGTTAACTGGTATAAATTTGAAAGAAGTAATCCTTTACGGGTTCTCTCCGGTATTTGCAATTCATAAGATGAGATATTATTTCCCAGGCCCGGTACTAACCAGGGTTTCTGGTTTGAATACACTTCCAGGTTTCTTTCGAGCAATATTTGTTCGCTCGGCAAACGTTTATTTCTTGTCCACCAAACATTCTCCACTGCTTCCATGGCCATGTAAGTTTCAGCTACTGTACTCACTGCTCCTAATGTATCAAGAGTATACGAAATAATCTGTGTCATGGCCTCTTCGTAAGGTAATTCACTTTTCAATGCTTCCATTCCAATAGTTACCCCAAGCAGGTTTGAATAAATATCTTCTACAGAAAAACTGGAATAACGTTCCGGTATCATAGGTATGTAGGAAGCCCCAAACCATGTTGCAATTTCATGCCATACCGACAGATCATAAGCAATCCTTCCGGAAAGAAGAATAGCGTCTAAACTATCAATACCTGCTGGAATTTCAAGAGTTAATCTTTTTTCTCCTCCTTCATGGCCAAGCTCTTTACTTACTTCTCCATTGTCTCTGTTAAGAAGGATAAGAGCGTACAAATAAGCTGTCCAGTCAGCCTGGTCACGTAAATGTCCCATGTCTATAAAACCACCCCGCCTGGTATAAATAATTCCGTTTCCTTCTTCCCTGTCGCCCAGATAATGATGGGGGCCAATATCCTCAATGCTTGTAATATTTGTAATCGTTTTTATAGGAATTGCTGTTATATGGAGATCTGATCCGAAAGAACAACACATACGAATGATTCTTGGTGGAGGAGAAGAGATATCTTTAATCGATAACATTGGGACTTTGGCCGAAAATGGTATAGTTCCTATCATAAAACCTACTAATAAAAATAAAGATAAGTACCTGGTATTATTCAGGAATTTTAATAATGGATACACCATTTTTATCCCGGCCTTTTTGTTTTTCATTGCTCTTTCATAAAACCATAAAAGTATATTCTAATATTTCGTCACGTATCAAATATACAAATTTTTAATACTTAGTATATCTTTTGCCAATTAATTTAAACTTTCATTTGGTATAAAAGTTATTGTTTGTAAAAAGAAATTATTTTGTTTCTTTTTTTTCAAGCATTTTCAAGGTCAATCGTATTAACCAATAACTTATTAAAATTAAAATAGGCCAGGTGAGTAATGTTAATATTGAGTTCAGGTACATGATTTTCACTTTTTTAAGTTAATCAATACACATGTGTTTCTGACTTTATTTCTTCCACGTCTATTTTTTCCCTGTTTATGGATCTCCAGGCATAGAATATATAGGCAAATACAAAAGGTACAAGTAATGATACATAGCTCATAACTGTAAGGGTATACTTGCTTGAAGAACTGTTTTCTATTGATAGTGAGCTTTGCAGGTCGTAAGCAGAAGGATAATACGCTGTATTGTGGTACCCTGCAATAGCAAATAAAGAGAATACAACCAAAACAGTTCCAATACCCGAAAACCAGATTCCTTTTGAATAGATACTCAATATGGATTTTATAATTCCATAAAGTACAAGAAGTGTCCCTGACAAGAACATCAGGCCGACAACCGGCATTTGTAATAAATTGTGCAGGTATTTATGTTTTTCGAGGCTTACAATACCCGTCTCCCTTTCATAAGCAAATCCGTCCATAAGAAGGAGCCTGATTACAAAAAACAAGAAAAACACCACAAAAGGTATTGAGTTGAAAAGCAATTGGCTTTTTACCCGTTGAACTATCTTTTCATCATTAATATTGTTCATAAAATAGAGCAGGCCCAATATCCTGGCTAGGAAAAATACAGATAATCCTAAAGATACGTTGTGTAGGTTCAACACGGCTTCCAGTCCCCTTGCTCCACCTTTCCATTGAGAAATAACCGGGTTTGCCGGGTTTGTAATGTTTCCGAAATTAACGGAGAATTGCGAACCATTAAAAAAAGTCCCGACAGCAGTACCAATTAGTAATGTTCCTAAAGCGCCATTGATAAATAAAAATACTTCGTATGTTTTATGTCCGAAAAAATTGTTGGGTTTTGACCTGAATTCATAAGATATTGCTTGTATAATAAAACAAAACAATATGGCCAGCCACACCCAATAGGCGCCTCCAAAGCTGGTGGAATAAAACAGGGGAAACGATGCAAAAAATGCACCTCCGAAAGTAACCAGGGTAGTAAACGTAAATTCCCATTTTCTACCCAGGGAATTCACAAGCAATGTTCTTTGATCTTCGTTTTTGCCTAATGTGTAAATCAGTGTTTGACCACCCTGAACAAACATTAAAAAAACGAGAATACTTCCAAGCAGCGATATAATAGCCCACCAGTATTGTTGCAATGCCAGGTATGAAAAATTTTCGAACATATTATTTCCCTCCTTCTTTTGGTCCAGTTTTTATTTGTTTTAACATAATTCTTATTTCCGCTATAAATAAGCCTGTAAATAAAATAGCAAAAAGCCAGAAAGTTAACTGCACCGAACTGGCATCTATGTGTGATATGGCTGCAATTGTGGGTAATAAGTCCTGTATTACCCAGGGTTGACGCCCTACTTCGGCTACAGTCCATCCGGCCATAGTGGCAATATATGCCAGGGGAATTGTAAACAGGGCCAAGCGTAACAATCCACGTCTCTTCTCCAATTTTCCATTAAATAAATTTACTAATACCAGGATAAAAAGCAGAACAAAATAAAATCCCAATCCAACCATGAGGTGAAAACTATAGAATGACAAAGGCACATTAGGTATCACACTATCTGCATCATTAAGAAATCCATAGCCAAAGTACCTGAAATAATTTTCTTTAAAGTCTTCATCATAAAATGTTGCTTTTAGCTTCTTGTATAAAGTAGAATCATCATTTTTTTTTGCATGTTTAAAGTCGGCCAAAACTTTTCGGGCATGCCTCCCCCTTTCTATTTTTTCCTGGGCTGATAGTATCCCCTGTTCTTCGTTTCCGTGTGCCAAATCGTTAACACCCGGCACAAAGGCATCGAATTTCCCATAAGCCATGTATGAAAGAAAGTTGGGTATTTCTATGGTTCTGTTATCCAGTGAAAGTTCATCCCTGTTTTTATCTGCTTCACTAACAACTCCTATTACAATAAGACCGGCCCCGGCCCTTCCTTTGTACAATCCTTCAAGCGCTGCAAACTTCATTGGCTGTGCATGCACAATCTGTCTTGTTGAAGTATCGCCCGAAAAAATAAGCACAATGGAAGAAACTAATCCAAAAACTGAACCAATCAAGATGCTCCTTTTTGCTAAAAAAAGTTCCCTCTTTTTTAGCAGAAACCAACTGCTTATTCCAATAACAAATATCGATGCAAGTACAAAGCCCGAGGTTATTGTATGGATAAACTTGCTTGTTGCCACCGGTGATAAAAATACCTCCCAGAAGTTTATCATTTCGTTACGGGCTGTCTCGGGATTAAATTGCATGCCAACAGGGTTTTGCATCCAGGCATTGGCTATAAGTATCCATAAAGCAGAGAGGTTAGCTCCAATGGCTACGAGCCAGGTTGAAAAAAGATGAAATCTCTTGCTTACTTTGTTCCAGCCAAAAAACATCACCGCTACAAAGGTTGATTCTAGGAAGAAAGCCATAATGCCTTCAATGGCTAAAGGGGCTCCAAATATGTCGCCAACAAACCAGGAATAATTTGACCAGTTAGTACCGAATTCAAATTCAAGTATAATGCCTGTGGCTACGCCAATGGCAAAGTTTATGCCAAATAGGGTCATCCAGAATTTTGTCATCTTTTTCCATTCCTCTTTGCCGGTTTTGACATAAATAGTTTCCATAAAAGCCAGGATAAAAGACAAACCCAGCGTTAATGGAACAAACAACCAATGATAGAATGCGGTTAGGGCAAATTGTGCCCTCGACCAGTTTACCAGGGATAAATCTATGCTTTCAAACATATTTATTCAGGATTTGTTAGTTGTTCAATCACATAATTACTTCTTTCTTCTTCAGAATTAAATTTTGTTTTCAAAAAATCAGGGAAAAAGAATATTTTAAGTATAGCAAACA